>JBFMFA010000264.1:0-5307 GCA_040753195.1 Gemmatimonadota bacterium
GAGCGCGCCCGCGGTTGGTTGGTTGCGGTCGATGCAGCGACAGGTCGCGTGCGCTGGCGTTATGCGTCGCGCCGCCCAATGGTGTCCGCCGTGACCGTCACCGCCGGCGACGTGGTATTTGCGGGTGAATTGACCGGTGACCTGATCGGGCTCGACGCGCGTACCGGCGCACCGTTGTTTCGTTATGCGCTGGGGGCACCGCTCAACGGTGGCATCGTCACATACACGTTCGGCGGGCGTCAATTCGTTGCGGTGACCTCCGGGACGGCGGGCGGATTCTGGGGTGTGCCAGGTGGGCCGAGCAAAGTAACGTTGTTCGCGCTCCCAGGGACGCCGCGTTAGGCGCTGAGGCTAGCGGCTTTCGTTTGGCGGCTCAGACGCTTCCGCCTCTGCTGACTCGACCTCGTGCACGCGATGGAATTCCATCGTCGGACCACTCCCTGGCGTTAGGCGCAGCGTATCACCGTACGCCATCGCCGGAATCGCAGCCATGAACTTTCCATTCTCACGCAGGCTCATCATGAGCTGACCGGTGCCTGCAACGGTGAGCCGACCGCTATACGGTCTTCCCCAGCGGAAAGTGCCGTCTTGCCTTACAATCATGATGTCGCCGTTCATGCTGCTGCTCCACTTGCCCGCGAGCGCGGCGAGCGTGGGCTGGGCGTTCTCATTCCGCTGTGCGCACGCAGCCAACAGAAGCGCGACTGTTGACGCTATGGAGAGAAGTCGGGCCATCGCACGATCAGCGTATAAGGGCTTTCATCTAGACGCGTGAATCGGGCGGGCAGTAAACGTTACTGCGCGACTGTGACGGGACGTGCGCCCAGCAGGGTCAGTTTTGTGATGACGGTTCCACACAGCGGCGCTCCTTTCGCTCGCGATGATAGCGCTTGCTTGCGAGTCGCCAGCTGTGCGGAGGGGCCCCCTTACACGACCCCGTTACATGGAGATGATGCCCTGCATCTTGCGATCGCGCAGCATCGCTTGGAATCGCGCAAGATCATCAGCCAGCACCCGGTCCATCTCCGCCTTAATAGTCGCTAACTGCGACTTTAACAGGGCCGCAACCTCGCGGTGCTGCGTCGTCGGCGCCGCATCCGACCACTGCAAACTCTGCGCGAGGTACAACAGCTGCTCGGTCGTCTGCGCCGGATAGCGGATGAGATCCTGCCCCCGGCCCGTCACCTTCAGCTGATGGAGGCGACCCTCCACCGCGACCAGCTTCTTGTCCAGTGAGTCCGCTGCCTCGCGCACGTCTTTCGCCGTGGTGTCATTCGCGAGGAAGCTCTTCAGCGTGGCGAGCTGACCGCGCACGAGCTCGAGGTTATTGATCATATCGACGGCGTTGTTGATGTCCGCGTGCACGTCGCTCGTTAGGGCGATCTGCTGACCGATCTCCTCAGCCGTTGCCTTCGACGAGGGATCTTTGCGTATCTCGAGCGATTGCGACTCGGTGACGCCCGCCGCCGTCAGCCTCACCGTGTATGTACCCGGCGGCAGCAGGACGGCCATGCGACCCACTGCGGGCGCCGGCCGACCATCCGCGCCGACGACGATATGCGGCGCGTGTTGTGGGCTCGTGCGCACTCGCGCCTCCTTGGTCTGCTCGCCTAACAAGTCCCACCAGACGCGATTCACGCCGGGCTTCGACGCCACCTTGAGCGTGCGCACGACCTTGCTGCCGGCATCGAGAATCTCCACCTTCGCGGAGTCCTTCGATTCGCTCTTGAGCCAGAAGTTGATCGCGGCCCCGTACGGCGGGTTTTGTCCGGTTACCGGATCTTCGAACGCGGCGAACGGCTGTTCGATGTACCGGAAGCGATACGCCAGGCGTGGCGTAAAAAGATGCGCGTTCTTATTCGTCACCGCCGCGGCCAGCTGACGCAGCGGCGTTATGTCGTCCATGATCCAGAAGCCGCGACCGTATGTCGCAACCACGAGGTCGTTGAAGTGTTCCTGGATTTCGATCCAGTATACCGGAGCGCGCGGCATGTTGTTCTGCAACGGCTGCCAGTTCTCGCCGTCGTCGAACGAGACGTATAACCCGTTCTCCGCGCCAGCGTAGAGCAAGCCGCGCCTAACGGGATCCTCGCGCACCACGTGCACATAGCTCAGTGGACTCTTGGGGAGTCCGTTGACGATGGGTCGCCACGTCTTGCCAAAATCCGTGGTCTTGTAGATAAAAGGATCGCGACTGTTTGCCTGGTGCGCGTCGATCGAGATGTAGGCCGTCCCGTCGTCATAGCGCGATGGCTCGACGTTGCTGATCGTTCCCCAGTCCGGCGCGTTCGGGATGTTCGCCGTGAGATCACTCCACGTGCGGCCACCGTCCTGCGTGACATGCAGCTTGCCGTCGTTCGTACCGGCGTAGATCACCCCGGCGCGACGCCGCGATTCGGCGATGGCGAACACCACGCCGGCGTATTCCACGCCGATGTTGTCACCCGTTAGGCCGCCGGAGAATCCCATGCGGCTCCGGTCGCCGCGACTCAAATCCGGTGAGATCACGTCCCACTTCCGGCCGCCATCTGTCGTGACGTGCACGTGCTGCGACCCGACGTACACCTTGTTGTGATCGTGCGGCGATATGGTGAGCGGGAAGGTCCACACAAAACGGTACTTCACATCCGCAGCCGGCGTACCGATTGTCGCCTGCGGCCACACCTCGACTTGATCGCTGAGCTTCGTGCGCCAGTCATAACGAGTCACGATTCCACCGACGCTCCCGAAGCCCGACGCGCTCGACCACACGAGATTCGAATCGGCAGGGTCCGGCTGCGCCCAGCCGCTCTCACCGCCACCCACCGAACTCCACAGGCCGCGCGGTATGCCGGCATCACCGAAGAAGCCCGCGAGTTTGCTAGTGCTGGGGCCCATCGCCGAGGGACCATCCTGCCGGTTGCCGTACACCCAGTACGGGACGCGGTTGTCGACTGCGACGTGATACATCTGCGCGATCGGCAGCTGCACGCGCAGCCAGGACTTTCCGCGATTCGTCGATATGCTCACACCGCCATCGTGCGACGCAACCATACGGTTGGCGTTCGTTTCATCGATCCAGATGTCGTGATGGTCGAAGCCGGCTACTTCGTTGAAGGGCGGATTGATGATTGTCGTCCCGCCATCAAGCGTCTTCGCCCAGGAAGCCGTGAGGAAGTACGCCTCGTTGTCGTCGTCAGGCATCACGGCCATGCGCGTGTAATAGTGCGTGCGACCCATCAGCTCCTGGTCGTAGCTGATCACGCGCCAACTGTTGCCGCCGTCCTCTGAGCGGAATAGCTCGCCGCGGTCGGTCGAGTCCCCTGACGCGAGCGGTACGCCATCACCCGTCTCGATGAGGGCGTACAGCCGGCTCGAGTTCGCCTTGCTCATGCCGAGGCCGATTTTCCCGACGTGACGCTTGGGAAGTCCATCCCCCGTTAGGCGCGTCCACGTGGCACCGCCATCCGTCGATTTCCAGATCCCGCTCCCAGCGCCGCCGGAGCGGCGACCCCACGTATGCACTTCAATCTGCCACGTCGAGGCGTACAGGATGCGCGCGTTGTTCGGATCCATCACGAGATCGTACGCGCCGGTGGAATCGTTGACAAAAAGCGTCTTCTCCCACGTCTTGCCGCCGTCGCGGGTAACGAAGACTCCGCGGTCCGGCTGCGGTCCGTACGCGTGGCCTAACGCCGTCGCGTATACGACGTCCGGGTTGGTCGGGTGCACCACGAGACGCCCGATGCGACCGGTGTTGTCGAGACCCATTTTCGTCCACGACTTCCCCGCGTCGCTCGATTTGTACACGCCCCAACCGACGGAGATGTTCGAGCGGATGAATGGCTCGCCAGTTCCGGCCCACACCACGTTAGGATCACTCGGCGCAACTGCTAAGGCACCGACGGACGATACCGGCTGCCCGTCGAAGATTGGTGCCCAGTGCACGCCGCCATCAGTGGTTTTCCAGATCCCGCCTGACGCGGCACCAGCGTAGTACACGTTAGGATCGCCGCGCACGCCGGCGACAGACGAGACGCGGTTTCCTTCAGGCCCGATATGCCGGTAGCGCAAGGATGCATACCACGTGCTGTCGATAGTCGGCCGCGGCGGCGCAGCGGGAGCATTGCGGCGCTGCGCAACCACCGGGACGGCCGAAACGAGCGTCAATGCAACGAAGGCGGAAACGCGAAGTTTTCTCATCAACAGATCCGACCCCAAGGGTTTAGGAGATGGTGCGTGCGCCGCCAAGTTTGCCGATCTCCACCTTAGGTCGCCAGATGGAATGGCGTGGCGCTGAGGCAATGTGCAGCTTCCTGCCATGCGAATGCATCTTTTTGCGCTGCTCCTCTTGGCCGCACACACCGCGCACGGGCAAGAACCCGTCGTCAACGCTCGCGGCCCAGCCTTCGCAGCGGACGGCCGTCTCGTGGTGTCGATCGACGGCGACCTGTGGCTCCGCAGCGGAACGCAGTGGAGGCAGCTCACGCGGGGCGCGGCGTGGGACCGTGAGCCGACCTGGACACCTGACGCGACGGCCATCGTCTTTTCGTCCGATCGCTCAGGGAATGACGATCTGTGGCGCCTAACACTCGCCGGTGGAGATCCGACGCAGCTCACCTCGAGCCCCGAAGCCGATCGCGAGCCGTCTGTGCTGACGAACGGCACGATCGTCTTTGTGCGTGGCAGCAACCGCGCGGCGCGGCTGTGGCTGCGGGACACGAGTGAACGCCGCCTAACGAGAGGTCAAAACACGGAGCGTTCGCCGTCAGCTCACGGAACCCGCGTCGCCTACGTGCAAGTTACTGATGAAGGGCGCCGACTCCGCGTATTCACGGTGCCGACGGGGAAAGACACCACCATCATCAGCGAGCGCAACCCCGAGTCTCCGGCATGGTCGCCGGACGGGAGCCGCCTCACCTTCGCGTCAGGCGGCGCGCGCGGCGGCGTGTTCATCACCGACAGCGCGGGGCGCTACATCAACCTCCTCAGCAGCACGCGCGGAGAAAGCGCCTGGAATCCAGACGGGTCCAACATCGTCGTCGCCGAGCGCACGATGGAAGAATCGGGGTACAACGGCGATCCCAACCGCCTCGGCGATCGCGAAATCGGTGAGTCTTCCAGTCGCCGCGACAGACTGGTTACGATCGCCGCGCCCCCGGTGCCGGTCGCGGGGAACGCGGTGAGCGATGCGCTTCCACTCGATCGCGGCGCGCGCAACGCTGAGCTGTACGATCGCGCCTTTGCGCGCCTGGAGCGCGCCTACTTCGCGCAACCATCCGCGCAAGGGCGGCTCACACGGCTGCGCGCGCTGCGTGATCGTTTTCG
>JBFMFA010000265.1:0-5247 GCA_040753195.1 Gemmatimonadota bacterium
TCGAGGTACGAGGGGTACGCCTGCCAGGTCGCGTCGCCGTGGGTCTTCATGTACGACCACAGGTTGTCCGCGTCGAAGGAGATGCTCGCGAGTGGGCGCGTCATGTGGCATCTCCCACCGTGGTCGCGGCCACGCCCTGCCACGGGGTGTGAATGCGCACGTCGCCAGGCGTTAGGCTCGCAACCAGCCGCTCCGCCTGGGCGTTCGCGAGACCAACGGTCTCATTCACGTTCAGCGTGCCGTAGGCGATCTGCGCCGAGTTCACCACATGGATGCGCGGCCGCGAGGTCTCCATGGGTGGCATGACGTCGCGCGAATAGTTGAGCGTCGAGAGCGCAAGCACGTGGCGCACGCGCGAGACGTCGCACGCCACGACGTCACGCGCCGAGATGTCGGGATACATTTTTCCGAGCGCCGCGAGGAAGCGCTGCCGGATCGCGCTGTCGCTCAGCGACCAGTACACATCGTCCTGGGTGAGGTAGCGCGGCAGATACACGAGCGTGTGGCCGCTGAACGATTCCGGCGGTACGAGCGCCGTCATCTCGATCACCGCCGTGAAGGGAATGCCCGGCGCCGTGATGTTCGTGACGTAGTAGCCGCCTAACGGACGCCGCAGCAGCAGCGACATGCACGCGATGCCTTGATACGTCACGCGCTCAAGGCGCTCCCGCTCCGCGTCCGTCAGCTGCGGGCACAACCGCGCGGTCGCGGGCGCCGGCGTCGTCACGACGACATGATCGAACGCGGCAACCCGACCGTCTTTCAGCAACACCGTCGCCGAGTCGACGTCGTCGATGACCCGCGCCGCCGGTGCGTTCACCTCGATGTGCACACCGATGCTCGTGAGGTGACGACACAAGGCATCGAGGATGACGCGATAGCCGCCTTCCACGTAGCCGAACATCTCGCGCTTCTGACCCGTGCGTCGCGCGGCGTACATGCGCGCAACGATCGCCCAGATGAACGCGGCACTGGCCTGCTGATAATTCTCGCCGAGTTTTGCCTTGAGCAGCGGCAACCAGATGTTTTCGTACGTGTGTTGGCCGCTCCAGCGACGTAACCAGTCGATCGCCGTTTCGGACTCCAACGGCACCGGATCGCGCAGATGCGCCGCGCGGAGAATCGTTAGGGCGAGACGTCCCTTGTCGATGAGACCAAGGGGCGGGAAGCGCAGAAAGTCCAGAGACGAGGAAAGCGAGTGCATTTTCCCGTCGACATAGAACCCGGTGCGCGTAATGCCCCATCGCAGCTGGCGCTCGATGCCCAGTTCCGACAGGAGGCCGTGCAGGTTGCGGTCGGACTGCAGAATCACGTGGTAGAAGCGATCCCACGTGAATGAGCCGATCCGCGCCGGCGCGGCGAGGCCGCCGGCGCTCGGACCGCTCTCAAAGACCGTGACGTCGTACCCGCGCTGCCGTAGACGCAGCGCCAGTGTCAATCCGAGCATACCGCCGCCCACGATTCCCACGTTAGGCATGCGCGGCTCCATTCGCGGCGTTTGCGTGGCCGCGCTCGGGGAGCCACCGTTTGACAGCCACCGCGGCGAGCAGCGTCAGGTGCGCGAGCGCCACGCGAAGCACGCGCATCTTCGAGCGCCCCACCACTCGTGCGCTCAGTGTCGTCGGGTACTCGACGATGCGACCCGTCCCGCGCGCCGATCGTTCATCGAGCCGCGCGACCATTTCTGCGACGCCGAGGAATCCGCCACGCGTCAACTGGAGGTTGGCCACCACGCTCCGGCGGTAGACGCGGAAACAGCTCGTGTACGTGTGCAGCTTATGCCGCAGCACGCGGCGATACAGCCAGGAGAGCGTCTTGGAGGCGCCGAGCCGCCAGCGCGGCACGCCATGCACCGAGCCTAACGGGTGGTACGGCGATGCGGTCACCAGAGCGACGCCATCGCTCAGAAGGGGGATCATGCAACCCAGCTCGTGCGGGTCGTACGTGCAGTCGCAGTCCATTGACGCGACGATCTCGGTGTCGGCAGCACGGATCCCGGCCAGGATGGCTGCCGTAACGCCGCCGTTCGTGCGCTGCCGCAGAACGCGATAATGCGGGCGGCCACGCGCCAACTCGTTCAGGGCCGCGAACGTTCCATCGCTGCTGCCATCGTCCACGAACTGAAAGCGCAAGTCAAAGCGAGCCGCCAGCGCCCGTTCCACGCTCTCGAGCGTGTTGCCCAGGTAGCGCAGCGCCGGCACCTCGTTGTAGCACGGGATGACGACGGTCACCGTGGTCCGCGCCGTCGCCGCTGACGGCACCGGTGCCTCGTTAGGCATGCCGACGGTGTTCACAACCAGCGCGCGCCGCGCCGGACGCACCGTGTGACGGCGATCCACGCGCGCCAATTGCCGCGCCTCGGCGACGCTGCTGAAGCGATATCGCGTTAGGTAGTCGCCGATCCGATCGCGCATGCGATCGAGGTTGCGATAATGCCGCAGTCGCGACACGAACGGCGCGTGATGAAAACGCGGTTGATCCGGGTCCAGCTCCCACGTGTGGAAGTAGAAAACGAACGGCGCAGCCGTCCGCGCTTCCCAGCGTGCGATGGCTCGGTGAAGCAGCGGCGCGGGGAATTGGCGCAGGAAATTCCCCCCCGCTGCCGGGATCAGTGTGCCCGCCATGCGCAGCGCGGACACCGGATACTCCCAAATCGTGCGCGCTCCGAAGCGATGTTCATGCGCCTCGCTGCGCCGCGCGGCGCGCGAAGCCGCGAATCGAATCGCGCGAAGACTCGAGTCGTACGTGTAACCGCTTTCGGCCAGAACGTCGAGCGCCCACAAGTGCCGATCCGACATCCAGCCCGCTACGCGATGGCCGTGGATGCGGTGCCTAACGGCTCGTTCCAGCGCTTCGCGCGTGCGCGCGAGGTCGTCTCGGAACTGCGACGGCGTGAACGTGGCCAGGCGGCGGTGCTCGAAGCCGGAGCTCGCCACTTCGTGCCCGTGCTCGGCGATGGACCGCACAAGCTCCGGGTATCGTTCCGCCACCCATCCGAGAATGAAGAAAGTCGCCGTGACGCGCCCGCCGTCGCGGCGCGTGCTGCTGGCCTCGTCGAGGAGTTCCAGCGTCCGCTGGAGCCCGTGCTCGAGCCGCGATTCGAAGCGGTACCAATGAGCCGGGGCAACCATCGAATCGAAGGCGTCGACCTGGAAATAGTCCTCAAGCCCGATCGTGAGCAGGTGGACTCGAGTGTTATCGCCCTCGGGTGCTTTGGTGATGGCCGTCACGAATCTGCACGAGCGCACACTCGGGACCGCTTCCGCTATTTCACGGCTGTACCGCGCCCGCGCTTCGGCCGCTGGGCTTGGGTGCTAAATCACGCGGCGGGTATCGCTTAGCGAATTCCTGACTACGGCCCTGTCACACAAGCGACTTGGACCGTCAGATTGCTGCGGCATTGGTGGCTGCCTTGTCGCCACGACGCCACATGAGTGTTCTCACTGAGCGCGCCTTGTTACCGCGGAACCACGGAGTTCTGATGCTGCGAAGCACGCTTCTCATTGCGGCCTGCGCGTCGCTGGCAACCGCACAGGAACCCGCCAAGATCACGATTTTGCGCGCCGCGCGGCTCATCGATGCCCGGGGCGGAGCGCCGATTTCGCCTGGCATGGTGCGCGTCGAGGGTGATCGTATCGCGGCGGTGGCGACACAGCTCGACGTGCCACGCGGCGCGACGCTGATCGACCTGGGTGACGCCACGCTGCTGCCGGGATTGATCGACCTCCACACGCACCTAACGAATCGGATGGGCGTGCACTGGGAGGACGGTCTGGTGACCACAACGCCCGGACATGACGCGCTGTGGGGCGCTTACAATGCACGCCTAACGTTGATGGCTGGTTTCACGACGTGCCGCGACATGGGCCCCACGTGGCCCTACGTGGATATCGATTTACGCACGGCGATCGAGCAAGGTGCCGTGCCAGGTCCGCGTCTGCTCGTGGCTGGCGCGTACGTCTCGTCCACAGGAGGCGCCGGCGACGCGCGCCAGTTCTCCCCGTACGTGGACGTGCCCCTCGCGAACTATCTCGCCGACGGTCCCGATGAGGTTACGAAAGCCGTTCGCACGCGACTGAAGCAGGGCGCGGACTTCATCAAGATCCTCGCGACCGGCGCGGTCCTCTCCAAGGGCATATCGCCCGGCGCACAGCAGTACAGCGATGCTGAAATCGAAGCGGCCATCGTGGAGGCACGCCGCTGGGGGCGCGTCGTGGCAGCGCACGCGCATGGCGCCGGTGGCATCAAGACCGCCATCCGTCTTGGCGTCCGCACTGTCGATCACGGCTCCGAATTGGACGACGAAGCGATCGCGATGCTCAAGCGCACGCGCGAGACGTTCTATGTACCGACGCTGTATACAAGCGACTACATCCTGACCGAAGGGGCGCGGAACAACGTGCCGGCATCGGAGATCGAACGGTCGCGGCAGATCCGCGACAAGAAAATGGCGAGCTTTCGACGCGCGCTCGCCGCCGGACTGCCGATCGGGTTTGCGACGGACGCGGCCGTCATCCCGCACGGCAAGAACGCACACGAGCTCATCGTGCGCACCTCGTTAGGCGAGCCGGCCATGGCGGCCATCGTGTCGGCGACGCGCTTGAACGCGGAGATCATCGGCTGGAGTGATCGAGTCGGCACCATCGAAACGGGGAAACTGGCAGATATGGTGGCCGTCCCCGGCGATCCCCTGCGCGACATCCAGGTGATGGAACGCGTTGGCTTCGTCATGAAGGGAGGCGTCGTCTATCGCGACGACTTGAGCAGGCGCAACCCGTGATTCGCGCAAGAACGTGAAAGCTCCTTTGCCGCTCGCTGATCAGGTTTAACGCACTACTTCAATCAAGGACTGTCCGTGCCCTTTACGTCGCGTGACCGGATACCTGTGAGACAGATCTTCGGCGACCAGATTCGCGGGCGATATGCCCATGGCGATCGCAGTACCATGGGTGATGTGGAGCTGGATGCGGACACCGTCGTCCCCATGCATCAGCATCCGCACGAGCAGATCACCTTTGTCCTCGAAGGGGAGATGGATTTTACAGTCGGAGAGGAGAGTCGCACGATGAAGCCGGGCGACTTTGCGATCATTCCGGGCGGAACGGTGCACGGGGGACACACTCGGACCCGCTGCCGAGTAGTCGATATTTTCGCCCCGGCGCGAGACGATTATCGGTAGCCCGGAGGCTCGTTAGGCGCCCTCACCCGCCTGCTCTTGAATCTCCCCGCGCTCCGGGTCCGTACGTC
>JBFMFA010000266.1:0-5237 GCA_040753195.1 Gemmatimonadota bacterium
CCGCGGCTCCACGGCGCGCGGGAGGGCCGACAGCCTGCCACGCAGATTTTCAATGCGCGCAATCTGCGCGCGGCACTCGGCGCAAACCAGCAAGTGATCTTGCTCGTTAGGCGCCAGTTCGCCGCCTTCGGCGGCGAGATCGATGCGTTCGTCGGTGAGGTGTGTCATCGCTCCAACCATTGCAGTAGAACGCGGCGCGCGCGGGAGAGCTGCGATCGCACGGTGCCCGGAGCGACGCCGGTCATCACCGCGATCTCCTCGTGCGTGAACCCTTCGATGTCATGCAGAACAACGACGGTGCGCGACTGTTCCGGCAGACGCGCAATCGCGTCCTCCAGGTCCATCTGCTCTTCGATCCGCAGCGGCGCCGCGGCAACCTCGCCAAGTTCGAGATCGTCGGCTGCCGCCACCCGTGCCGTCCGCCGTCGGTCACTTCGCATTGTGTGCAATACCGTGTTTACCGCCAGTCGATGCAGCCAGGACCCGAATGCGCTTTCCCCGCGAAATGTCGCCAACCGCTCCCACACGCGCACGAACACGTCCTGCACCGCCTCTTCGGCGCGACTGCGATCAGCCGTTAGGCGCAAACAGACGGCCAGCACGCGACCGGCATGGCGTCGGTACAGCGTTTCGAACGCCAGCATGTCGCCCCGCGCGGCGCGGCGCGCGAGGTCGTTGTCATCGGGCGGCGTCGACTCGTGCCGTCGAGCCGCCCGCCCACCTGTCGGAGTATCAGCCAGAAGGCGACGCTGCAGAGCGCTATCCCATACCCGTCAGTGAGACACCGCTCGAGGGCGTTCTGCTGCGCCGCAATCCACGGCTGAACGGGATCAAAGGGCTATCGGTAGGTATGTCTTCACGTTTGCTGCCTGTTCAATGCCGCTCACTTGCCCTGCTCGCGCCAAAGCCGATACCCCTCGTCCTGACGCGACGGCCTCCGTCATACGCGGGAAGGGAACGTCATGAAAACGATATGTGCGCTGACGCTGTGTCTCATGCTCGGCATCGACGCGTCGGCGCAGTCGCGACCGGACCTGTTCCGATGCGAAGGATGCGAGGCGATCCACGATCGTTCGCACGACGGGCTCACGTGGGAAGCGACCATAGCGCCACGCGACGAAGCGGGCGAGCGTCTGATCCTTAGCGGACGGGTCCTCATGCCCGACGGGCGCACACCGGCGCCTAACGTTGTCGTCTACGCCTACCACACGAATGCCTCGGGCCTGTACCCGCCGCCGGAAAATCCGGTCAGCGATTGGCATCGGCGTCATGGCTATCTGCGTGGGTGGGCCAAAACGAATGCACAGGGTGAATATCGCTTTGTGACGATTCGACCGGGGACGTACTCAAGCCGGATCGATCCTGCGCACATTCACCTGACGGCGAAGGAACCGGAGCGCCGCGAGTATTGGATCGACGAAGTTGTCTTTACCGACGATCCGCTCGTGGACTCGCGGTATCGCGGTCGCGTGCAGAATCGTGGTGGCAGCGGGATCGTGACTCCTGGCCGCGACGCCCAGGGGACGTGGCAGGTACGCTGGGACATCATCCTCGAGCGGTAGCGCGGCCCAGCCTTGTGTAGTCTTCCACGGCGAGCTGCAGCGAGGCGACGCTGACGCACTCGTTAGGTGTGTGCGCCACATGAATCGAGCCAGGGCCATACAGGTACGGCGTTCCCCAGTTGCCGAGCGCCGGGATGTCGGTCGCGTACGCCGCGACGGACGTCGCGAACCCGTCGACGACGCCGAGTCGAACTGGGGGGACCATGACGCCCCATTCGAGGTCGGCTCGGCCCGCCACCCAGCGTTCGACGCGGTCCTGGACTTCCCGCGCTGGCGTCACGAGCCTGAACATGAGACGGGCTTCGGCAGCGGGTGCGATCACGTTGTCGGCGACACCGCCGGAGATGGCCCCGATGTTCACCGTCGTTAGGCCTAATAAGTCGTCGCGTGGCCATTCGACGCTGTCCAGTTCGGCAAGCAGCTTGATGAGATCGCGCGTGGCGGAATGGCCCAGCTCGGGATAGGCGGAATGCGCTGCTGTCCCGCGCGTGCGAACGATCACGCGTTGGGCGCCCTTGGTGCCTAACGCAAGAGAGTTGTCCGTCGGCTCGCCGTTGATGAGCACGCGGGGCCGCTGTGGAAGGTTCGCTTGCACCCAGGCGTTGCACGCGTGCGCGCCATCGTGCGACGTCTCTTCGCCCACCACGAATAGCAGTCCGCAGGGCACACCCTCGTCGCGCAACTGCTCCGCCGCGACCATCATGCTCGCGGCGATTCCCTTGGCATCGCACGCACCGCGGCCGTGAATCGTGTCGCCACTCGCGCGCGGTGGAATGAACGGCGGGACCGTGTCGAGATGCGTCGAGAAGACGACGTCAGGTGTGACGCTTCCCCAGGCGAAGACGCAGTCGCGCCCCGGACTCACCGGGATGCGCGTCGTGATCCACCCTCGTGTGCGCAGCAATTGATCGGTAAAGGCGACGACAGCAGTCTCGTTCCCGCTCGTCGAGTCGATGGCCATCAGATCGAGTGTGGTGCGCACGGGATCCAGTGGTGTCGTCATGGCCGCACATCCTAGCTCGCGCCTGATTGTGAAGCCAGCTTATAGAGACGTTTTCTTCAAGCGAGATCTGCATGCCGTCTGTCGCTCCTACCGTCAAACGCGCGACCCCTGTCATGGTCGTCGATAAGGTCGAACCGTGCGCCGTATTCTGGGAAAAACTCGGGTTCACGCGCACCGCGGAAGTGCCGCATGGTGATGAGCTGGGATTCGTTATGCTCGATCGCGGCGAGGTGCAACTCATGTATCAGAGCGTCGAATCTGTGAAAGCGGACAGCGGCGCGATCGGATCGGAGTTTGAGAACGCCAGTCCTCGTGCGGCGTTGTTCGTCGAGGTGGATGATCTCGATGCAACGGAACGCGCCGTCGAAGGCGCGCCGCGCTTCATGGAGCGGCGCACCACGTTCTACGGAATGCATGAATTCGGCGTGCGCGATCCGGGTGGCCATCCCGTGATCTTCGCGCAACCGACCGGACAGTAGCGTCGCGTCAAACCTGAAGTTGAATCGACGCGTCCTGGTTGAAGTGCAGGTGCAGTCGGCCATTCGACTGCGCCTGTAATTGAGCGACTTTGTCCTCGACGGCTTTGAAGTTCTTTTTGCGTTTCAGCTTGGCGGGCTGAGCGGCGGACGTCGTGCTGAACCAGAAGTGAAAGTCGCGGTTCTGTGCCTTGGGAGCGCCGGCGCGCACGTTAGGCGCTCCCAGTCGTGAATCGAAGACGATCTGAATCACGTCGGTGTTCGGATTGGCATGCTCGCCATTCCCGCAAAACACGTAGTGATCAGCGGAGACGCGCTGGGCGAAATTCGCGTCCATGTTGTTCTCCGAGCCGTGGTGCTGCACCTTGAGCACGTCCAGGTGCAGGAAACCGCCGTTAGGCAGGAAACCCGTGCGCTCCAGACCGTCGATGATGATGTCTTGCTGACCGTCACCCGTCAGCAGAAGGCGTTTGCGGTTCTGGCCCTGCCCCTCCTCCACCATGAACATCAACGATGCAACGTTAGGCGCCGTGACGCCCTTGAGATTGGGGATCCCGTTCCAGTCGCTCAGGTCGAACGGCGACCCCGTGAGTGTACCGTTGCTGAATGCGTCCACCCGGCGCTTGATCTCGGCGCGGATTTTCTTGACGTGATCCTTGTTCTCGCGCAGCCACGTCGCCCACCCTTTGCCGAGGTTTGCCAGTTCGTCTTTGGTTGGCCCGATGAGCGTGAACTTCAGTGACCCCAGCGCGAACTGCGATCCCGCTTCGCCGTCGAGCATCAACGACTGACTCTGCGCCACACCAGGCGGCTGGTTGAGCGGGATGTTCAGCGCGTTTTCCCGGATCAGTCCCGACACCAGCAGCGCTTCGGGTATGCCAGTGGCGATCGACTGCATCTCGTCGGCCGCGTCCTCGAACTCCGCAATTGCGGTGGCAAAAAGCGCCGGCACCGATGCAGCCAGCATCCCCGGCACCGCGGCGGCGAGAAGATCAGCCACGTCCTTCTCCGTCTTGCCGATCAAGTCTCGAAAAGCGTTATGCAGAATGCCGTTCATGACCGGCGGGCGCGGAACCTTGGGTGGGCGGATCGGATCGTCGGCGGCGTGCAGGTCGAAGACGCGCCACTCAGCCTCGTCTTCGAGCAGCTGCAGCACGCCAGTGATGTGATCGTTGTCGATGTGCGAGACGTATACCAGATCGATCGGACGTTGCGCGTCGCGCAACGTGGTGAGTTCGTTGCGGACCTCGCGCATGCTGGCGCGCATACCGCCGTCGCACAGAAACAACTCCCCGGTCTTGGCTTCCAGCAGCAGGCAGTCGCCTTTGTCGGATTGATAGATCGTCAGTTTCATGCGTAGGTCCTCCTAACGAGCCGGGACGCGCATGTTGATCGATGCCGCTTCCGCGATCGCCTCGTCGGGATCGATGCGGCCGAACCCCATGTCGTTCACCCAACTGTACGTTGCGCCCGCAAGCGGCCGCGCCGTGCGCTGCAGGATGCCGATGCACTGCGCCGCGGTGAGTTCGCCCTTGGCGGCGCTGAGCATGAGCGCAACGACGCCGGTGACATAGGGGCTCGCCATGCTCGTCCCCGTCATCGCCAGCCAGCGTTCGTTAGGATGCCCGAAGCCGTTCGCCGCAATGACGCCGGTCCCTGGGGCCGCGATCTCCGGCTTGCAACGGCCATCGCGCGTAGGGCCCTGACTACTCGAAATGTTGACCTGCTGCCTAACGTCGTCGAGGTTGGCTACCGCGATCACGCGATGACCACACGCCAGCGAGCTGATGGAGTGCGAATCGACAGTCGACCGCTCTGTGAAGAACGACGGAAAGCGAAACATGCGACGTCCCGTCTCGCTCTCGATCTCCATGGGGTCGTCGCGCTCGATCCATGCGTCGTAACGCCCGTCGCGAACTTCTTCACCCCTGAGCCGCACACGCCAGACCCCGGCTGGGATCCCGCGAAATTCGTCGGGGTCGAGGTTGGGAGAAAGGTAGATGGCGATGTAGTTCCCGCCGTTAATGGGATGGTACAGCTCGTTGTAGATCGAAACCGTCACGCCACTCGGCTCCAGTCGCTGATTCTCGACGAACTCACGCGGTTGAGCCGTAATCCACGTTGATCCGTTTGGCGGTTTCACGGAAACAGAAAAGCGATCCTGCGCGCCGTACCAGATCTCCAGTTCGTTCTCCG
>JBFMFA010000267.1:0-5224 GCA_040753195.1 Gemmatimonadota bacterium
GTCATCCACGGCGCGTTCACGCGACGGATGGCCCGGCGAATAGAGCCCCATCTTCGAGAGGGTCTGCGCCAAAGAAATCAGAAAGCGGACGGATGTGCTCATGTCGTTAGGTAACGTGCACGGCTGCGCGGATCTCGCCGTCGCGATGTTTGCTCGCCAGTAAGAGGATGTCCGCGACGGCGCGATCGTCGCCCCACGTCGTGGCGAGCGCGCGCAGCGTGATCAGCATGTCGGGCGATTTCTCGACGAGCTTGCGACCACCAAACATTTTCTTGCGCACCAGCGCTCGTGAGAGCCAATCACGCACCGCGGGGACGCGGCACGTCGTGAGTACTTGAATGGCCATGGCGCGTTCTTCCAGGGCCATGCTGGCGCCATGCCGGTCGACGCGCTGCATAACGAGATGGGCGAGGGCAGGTGCCATCGGGCGCGGTGCCGCGCGCAGACCGTCGCGCAGGATGCGGGGATCGCTGTCCTGCATCGCGAGCGCCACCGCTTTTTCGCGATGCTCATCGACCGCCAACAGTAGACGAATGGCTTCGCGCCGTACGTCGCCCATGGTGTGCTTCGCCAGAGCCCACACATCCACGTTCGACGGGACGATGCCGGCTTCGGCCAGCACGCCAAGCAGGTGTGCCTGCACCTGGGGACGCTCATTCGCGATACGACTCGCGATCCCCGGGACCGCGGCAACGCCCAAACGCGACAGCAGCGCGGCGCACCCCTCGTGATCCTTGAGGTTGGGCTCGGCGAGCGCATCGATGAGTGGCGAGACGGCACTGGGTCCTAGCCTAACGACGAGGCGCTCGGCAACTTCGCGCGACTTCGGGAGGCGCGGGAGGACGCGCGCAAGCTGCCGCGGCGTCACCAACTCCTGCAGCAACATGTCGCGCGCGCGCGATGGCTCGGCCGCTTCCACGTCGGCCAGCGTGTCGGTCCAATCGCCGCGCGCGGCCAACGCACGGGCGGCGCGGGCCAGCGACGGACCACCTTCGCCGACATGCAGCGCGATGGCGATCAGCCGTTCCGGCTCGAGGCGCGAGCGCCCCCGGTCGTCTTCCAAGGCATTCACCGCCCCCGTCGTGCGCGCCAGTGACGTGAGCGCGGCGTTGTACTCCTCCGGGTTGGGATCCGCCAGCGTCCACTTCGTCACGATGTCGCGGACGTGATCGCGCAACTCGGCATCGAAGCCTTCACCGCCGCTGGACTGCTGTGCATAACGAGCCAGTTTGGACAGCAGGCGCATCATCGAATCCGAGATCCCACGGCCGGCCGCGGTGCTCGCGCAGCGCAAGAGGTCGACGACGGCCGGCGCGGCGAGGATCGATGTGGCGTGGCGCACGAAATCGACGCGTTTGCGGGTGTCGCCTCCCATGTGAAGCAGGCGCTCGAGCGTTTCCGGGTGGAGGATGCCTAACAAGTTTGCCAACCGGGCACGCACCTGCACGTGGCGTTGTTCGCCGGCGTGATTCAACTCCGATGCGAGCTGCTGAAAGTAACTCGCAATGACGTGTTCGTACCCTTTGTCGCCGCGCTTCGCATCGATCGCGCCGGCGATATGATCGGGATCGTTCAGGATCCGTCCGCTGTCCTCGGGGACATCGCCGGCGAGTGCCGCCCGCGCGAGCCCCAACCAGAGATCGTTGACGCGCACGGTATCCACGTCTTCTTCGCTCGTGCCGTCGTCGCCCAGCTGCAGCCTGTCGAAAGACTGCCGGAAGAACTGCACGTGGTTCCAACGCCCCTCGATGGCGAGCTGACCCGCCGCCTCATCAGCCACATCGGACGCATCGCTGCCTAACGTGGCAAGGACGTCGCTCAGCTCTTCGACCTCAATCCCCTCCACCAGCACCACCGCACCGATCTGTTGCTTGTGCAGCAGCGACGCGAGGTCGCGCAGCATTGTGTGTGAGTCACCCGTTGGTTCCCCGTCAACGACAAGCTGCTGCCGCGCCACGCCGATCGAGAGCGAACCATTTTTCGCGAGCACTTCGGCAAGGTTCTGCTGCAGCCGCTGCGCGGCCGCAGTGACCATCGGATGTCCCTTCGGATAGAAGGTGTGCTTTTGCAGCGCAGTCGCGAACTCCACGAGCAATGGCTCGTGTTCGTGCGCCGGACGCTCGATGGTGGTGAACGGATCTTCCGTGTGCATACCGCTGGTAACGGGTGGCCCAATTCCTCGGACGACTTTGTCCCACAACGGGTTACCGCATCCGTCCGTGGGATCGAGCGAGCACTAGGAAAGCTTTTCTTAGTGGGCGCAACGTTTTGATGACGCACCGTGCCGGTCTTTGCGCCATCGTCGCCTCCAACGATGCTTGCAGCCGTTCAATCAGCCGCCGTACTCGGAATCGAGGCCTTCCGCGTCCTGGTAGAAGTCGATGCCGCGCAAGGACTTCCCCAGTGGACAATGGTCGGCCTCGCCGCCGGTGCCGTGAAAGAAGCGCGTGAACGCGTCTCGGCCGCGTTGGTCCATGCGGGCTTCGTACTCCCCCCAAAACGCGTGACCGTGAACCTCGCGCCCGCCGACGTCCGGAAAGATGGCACCGGCTTCGACGTCCCCATCGCGCTGGCCGTACTCGCCGCGACAGGTCAGGTCGACCCCGCTTGCCTGGAGGGAGTGCTCGCGATTGGAGAGCTGGGGCTGGACGGGACGATCCGGGCAGTCCGCGGCGTCCTCCCCGTTGCCCGCCACGCGGTGCGCACGCCGGGAGTGCGCGTGCTCGTCATCCCACCTGGGAATGTCGCCGAGGGCACCCTCGTCACTTCCGCTCCGGTGGCGTCGGTCCCGACGTTGCGCGACCTAGTTGCCGCATTACGCAGCAACGTCTGGCCACCACTTCCGCACGCGGCGCCTAACGAGAGTGCTGCGAGTCACACCATCGACCTCTCCGAGGTCGCCGGACAGGACGATGCGAAGCGCGCGGCGGAGATCGCGGCCGCGGGCGGACACGCACTGCTGATGGTTGGCCCTCCGGGGAGCGGCAAGACGATGCTCGCGCGGCGCCTGCCGACCATTCTGCCGGCGCTCACCGAAGACGAAGCCCTCGAAGTGACCGCAATTCAGTCGGTCGCGGGGCTCATTCAACCAGGTGCGCTGCCGAGTGCGCAGCGGCCATTCCGCGCGCCGCATCACACGTTGTCGTCGGCCGCGCTCATCGGCGGCGGCAGCCCACCGCGGCCCGGAGAAGTGAGTCTGGCACACCACGGCGTGCTCTTCCTCGACGAGCTGCAAGAAATTCCGCGCCTAACGCTAGACGGGATGCGGCAGCCGTTGGAGGACGGCCGCGTCATGATCGCGCGAGCGCAGGGGACGGTCACGTTTCCGGCGCGCTTTACGCTCGTTGCCGCAATGAATCCCTGTCCCTGCGGTTACGCTGGCTCTAGCGCGCGTCCGTGCGTCTGTGCCGCCGCCGACATCGCGCGTCACCGCGCGCGCATCTCGGGTCCGCTGGCCGATCGTCTCGACATGTGCGTGCACGTGCCGGCGCTGGCGCCCGCTGATCTTGCGACCACCTCCACTGGAGAGACTTCGGCGCGTGTGCGCGCACGTGTAGAGTTAGCGCGCGAGCAGCAGCGCCAACGCTTTCGCAAAGTTGCAGGCGTGTTTTGCAACGCTCATGCGTCGGGCCGCTGGCTCGAAACACACACCAAAGTCGAGCAGAGCGCCCGTGCGGTGCTCGTGCACGCGGCCGAACGGCTGGGACTGTCGGCTCGCGGCTATCATCGCGTGCTTCGCGTGGCGCGTACCGTTGCTGATCTCGACGGATGTGAGGCGATCACAAGTGACCACATCACGGCGAGCGTTCGTTATCGCTCGTTAGGCGTGGCTCGTGAGCCGTCGCGCCCGGCCCTAACGAGCTAGTCATGGGTTGGGCTGCACTGAAGCTACGGGGTCGCCAGGTGTGCGATCGGGCCAGGCAGGCGTTGCGAATGCACCGACCGTCCTACGGCGCTCCAAGCGATTCGCGGCGGTTGACCGGGAGGCACAGTGTCGGTCCCCGGAATTCATGCCGGTACCTGCCTCAAGCTCCCGAGCGGTGCCGGAGATTCCGCGACAAGGAACACGGTTGCGTCAGGGTAGTCATGGCCCCTGCTGCGCCGCCGCCAAACGTGTGACGGGCGCATTGCGTGCGCGCGAGTTATAGTGAGGGCGTGACCCAAGTTTAGGGGTTGAGACTTCGCGCGAGGGTCCTTGCAGCAGGTAAGCCAATGACAGCAGCACGGTACACAGTCCTGCGCGCCATACCCTCCGACCGCCCTGGAGCCAGCCAGGCTGCGGCCGACGCGCAGGTGACCTTGTCGCGTGACATGCTCAGACGCGCCAGAGCCGGCGACCCCGTCGCATTTGCGCAGCTGGTCCGCATGTATTACCCACGCTGCCTCCGCTTCGCCCAGCACCTGCTCTCCAACAGAGAAGACGCTGAAGAGTGCGTGCAAGACACCTTTGTCCGTGTGCACCGAGCGCTGCATCGCTACGAAGAGCGTGAGCGCTTCGACGCGTGGCTCTTTCGGATTCTCGCCAACCGCTGCCGCACGGCGCGTCGGCGCGTTACGCGTTGGAGACTGTTCCACAGCGCCGACCTGGACCGCGTGACGCCAACATCGACGGCTCGTGTCGACGGCTTCGTCGCCCGAGACGAGATCGGGCACGCGCTCAACGCGCTCACGGAGGAGCAACGCGAGTCGTTTCTTTTGCGTCACGTCGAGGGTTTGTCGTATGAGGAAATCGCCGCGGTCGCTGGAATAGCGGTCACCGCGGTCCGCATGCGCGTGAGTCGCGCGTGCGCGAGGCTCAGGGATGCCATTTCGGAAGCTGATGCAGAACGAAGATCTCGATAGCTCACTAGAACCTTTCGTTGCAGGCTTGCGCCGGTTGCCAGAGAGCGACCCGCGCGCGATCAAGCGCGTGCTCGCACGTATCCGGCAGGCTGACGGTATGCCTAACGCGCGCCGTCGGGCGTTGCGTCGTCACTTTACGCAGCGCGCCGGTTGGTGGTCGGCCGCGGCTGTGCTGATGCTTGCGGCGGGCGCCGCTCTGTTCACCAGATCGCGCCCTGCTGCTACCGACGAGAGGGCCGAGCTGGCGGTCTCACCGCCGCACCCACCCATCGGCGCCCCTGTTGAAGACACGGCGGCCGATCGTATGGTCTCGCGGCAGTTCACCATCGACAACCAGCAGGCTCGTCAGGTGGCGCTCGTCGGCGACTTCAATCAGTGGAAT
>JBFMFA010000268.1:0-5218 GCA_040753195.1 Gemmatimonadota bacterium
GTAGGGGTGCAGGACGACATCGAGCAGGCCGCCCTGGCCAACCGCGTGCACCGCTGGGACACCCTCGACCGAGTTTGGGAGCAGCTTGCCGCGCCGGATGATCCGCAAACGCCCGGGACGTTCCGTCACGAGCATGTCGCCATTCGGCAAAAACGCCATGGACCACGGGTTGATCAGCCCTTCCGCAACGGGGACCACGCGGTAGTCGTGCAGGGTGGACCGTTGGACGGGCGGCTGCGCGGGGAGCCCCCCGGCCGCGAGGCTTAGGAAAATTCCTAGAACAACCACGGTAGCAAACGCGCGTCGCGTCATCGTTTCTCCTCGGAAAACCAGTGCGGCACGCCAGGCGCCGCGAGCGTTGCTGAAGCTATTTGCGTTTCTCCTGTGTGTCACCCTGGACAAGGCGCCTAGCCGTCCCTCGACACCAGTCGCAACATTCGCCTCCACTTCCCCTACACCCCCGAGTTACGCATGCAGGTTCGCATCGTTGCCGCGTTGATCGCAATCTCCGTATCGCTTCCGCTCAGCGCGCAGCAAGCTACTCCACCTGGTCAGCAGCAGCAGAACCAACAGGGCCAGCAACAACAGCGTCGGGCGCCGCGCCCATATGGCCAGGTGATCACCGACAAGGCGCAGACCGATGCCGGCGGGATCACCGTGCACCGCGTCGAGGATCGTTGGTTCTTCGAGGTGCCGGACTCGCTCGTTAGGCGTGACTTTCTGCTGGTGAGCCGAGTCGCCGGCGTTCCGTCCAACTTCGGCGGGTTCACCTCCGCGGGAACGTCGATCGAGGAGAGGGTCGTGCGGTGGGAGCGGCTGCAGGATCGCGTGATGCTGCGCGCCATAGCGTTCGATGCCGTGGCGGACGACTCGCTGCCCATCGCGCTTTCGGTGGCAAGCAACAACGTCGGGCCGATTCTGGCGGCTTTTCCAATTCAGGCGTTCACGCGCGACAGCAACAGCTACGTCCTCGACGTCACCGATTTCTTCACCGGCGATACTCCAGCGATCTCGGGTCTATCCTCCGCGCAACGGCGGCAGTACCAGGTGCGGCGTCTCGACCCGGCGCGCAGCTACATCAATACGGTTCGCACGTTCCCGCTCAACATCGAGGTGCGGCACACGCAGACCTACGATGCGGCCGAACCGCCTCCGCCGGACCGCAGCGGCTCCACGATGACGATTCAAATGAGTCAGTCGATCGTGCTCCTGCCGAAAGAGCCGATGCGTCCTCGTTATGCAGACGCCCGTGTCGGGTTCTTCAGCGTGCAACGCGTGAACTACGGCCTGGACGAGCAGAAGGCCGCGTCGCAGCGCTTCATCCGGCGCTGGCGTCTGGAGCCCAAGGACCCCGCGGCGTACGCGCGCGGCGAGCTGGTCGAGCCAATGAAACCGATCGTGTATTACATCGATCCGGCCACGCCGATGAAGTGGCGGCCGTATGTTCGGCAGGGTGTCGAAGACTGGCGGGGGCCGTTCGAGAAGGCTGGGTTCAAGAACGCCATCATCGCCAAGGATCCACCTTCTCCCGAGGAAGATCCCGAGTGGGACCCGGAAGATATCCGTTACTCAGTCGTTAGGTGGGCGGCCAGTCTGGTGCGCAATGCGGTGGGACCGAGCACCTCGGACCCGCGTACCGGCGAGATCATCGAAAGCGACATCACCTGGTACCACAATCACATGCGGTCGTATCGCAACCGGTTGATGATCGAAACCGGCGCGGCGAATCCTGCCGCACGCACGCTCGAGATCCCCGAGGATCTCATGGGCGAGACGATGCGCAAGGTCATCACGCACGAAGTCGGTCATGCCCTGGGTCTGCCGCACAACATGGTTGCCTCGAGCTCCTTCCCGGTGGACTCGCTACGAAAACCCTCGTTCACGCGGCGCTACGGTGTGTCGGCGACGATCATGGACTACGCGCGGCAGAACTACGTCGCGCAGCCGGGCGACGGCCTCGAACCGAAAGATTTCGTTCGCCGCTTGGGCCCCTTCGACGACTGGATCATCAATTGGGGATATCGGGCCTTGCCTAACGCTGCGACCCCGGAAGCGGAGCGCAAGACGCTGAACGAGTGGATCACCAGGCAGAGCGGCCCGATGCCGTATCGCTACGTGCCGCAGCAACTTGGCGGCATCGATCCGCGTTCGCAGACCGAAGACATCGGAGACGATCCCGTTCGCGCGAGCACTTTCGCGATCACCAACCTCAAACGGGTGGTGCCCAAGCTGGCGGAATGGACGGCAAAACCGGGCGAAGACTACGAAGATCTGAACGAGCTCTATACGGAAACGTTAGGCATGTGGTCGCTATACATGGGCCATGTCGTGACAGTGATCGGCGGCATCAACGTGGACTTCAAGTCGGCGGATCAGGATGGCGCCGTCTACCGCGTCGTCCCCAAGGTCCGTCAAAAGGCCGCTCTGCAGTTCCTCAGCGAGCAGGTGTTCGACACACCGGAGTGGCTGGCGCCCGGGAATGTGCTGACGCGACTGGGCCCGTCCGTCGGTCCGATGTCCATCTCCAACCGTCAGGCGAACGTCCTAACCCAGCTTCTGGCCGTCAATCGCCTAACGCGAATGAGCGAGACGGAGATCTTTGACTCCGCCAATGCATACCCTGCCTCCGAGTACCTCGGCGATCTGCGGCGCGCCGTGTTTGGAACGATGACCGCGCCGGACGCAAATCGTCGCACGCTGCAACGGGTGTACCTCGAACGCCTTGCCGTGATCGTGAATCCGCCACCGCTGCCGGCGGCCGCTCAAGGCGGGCCCGGAGGTCAGGGAGGACCACCGCAGCAACCTGCCTTGCCCCTGATGGTGCAGCCTAACGTGCAACGCTCCGACATCCCGGCACTCGCGCGCCGTGAGCTGCGCGCCATTCACGTCGACGCGCGCCGCGCCGCGACGAGCGCACCGGCAGGAGTCGCGCGCGCACACTGGCAGGACATCAGTGATCGCATCGACGCCATCCTCAACCCACGCGAACGATAGCATGCGCTTATCGATGCTGCTTCTGCTGATCCCCGCAGCACTGGGTGCGCAACGCGCGCCACTCTACACGCCGGGGAAGCTCACGCCCAACCAGCAACTCGCCCGTGACATCTACGAGGAGCTGATCGAAATCAACACGGGTGTCGAGACGGGCAATATCACCACAGCTGCCGTCGCAATGGCCAAGCGTTTCCGCGACGCCGGCATCCCCGAAAGTGACATTTTCGTGGGCGGCCCTCGGCCTGAGAAACACAACGTCGTGGCGCGCATTCGTGGGCGCGGCGCACCTAACGCGAGGCGCCCCGTACTGTTACTCGCTCACCTCGACGTCGTCGAGGCGCTCAAAAGCGACTGGTCGCCGGAGTTCGATCCCTTCGTCTTCACGGAGAAGGACGGGTACTACTACGGCCGCGGCACCTCCGATGACAAAGCGATGGCGGCAATCTTCGTCGCCAACGTCTTCCGCCTGAAGCGCGAAGGATATGTCCCCGACCGCGACATCATCATCGCGCTCACCGCCGACGAAGAGAGCGGACCAGCCAACGGCGTCGACTGGCTCATCAAAAACCACAAAGACAAAGTCGACGCCGCGCTCGTCATCAACGAAGGGGGCGGCGGGACGCTGCGCGACGGGAAGCCGCTCTTCAACTCAGTGCAGGCC
Source organism: Gemmatimonadota bacterium (assembly GCA_040753195.1). GTDB lineage: Bacteria > Gemmatimonadota > Gemmatimonadetes > Gemmatimonadales > Gemmatimonadaceae > DASYRX01. The sequence goes on from JBFMFA010000268.1 coordinate 3,656, forward strand.
GCGGAAAAAATCACGACGAATTTCACGTTGCGCGTGACGAACCGCGGTGGGCACTCCTCGGTGCCGCGCGATACAACGCAATCAACTCACTGGCGGCAGCGCTCACTAAGGTTGCGGGTCATCGCTTCCCGATCAAGCTGAACGACGTCACTCGCGAATTCTTCACGCAGACCAGTGCGCTGGAAACGCCGGAGCTGGCGCGCGCGATGAGAGCGATCGTCGCCAACCCTAACGATGTGGCCGCCGCGGCCACACTCGGCGCCGATCCGCGTTACAACGCAATGCTCCGGACGGTCTGCGTCGCCACCATGTTGAGCGGCGGACACGCAACAAATGCTCTCCCGCAACTCGCTGAAGCAAACATCAACTGCCGCCTCTATCCGACAGAAACGGCGCCGGAAGTGCAGGCGCAGTTTGCCCGCGCGATCAACGATACGACCGTACAGGTCCTCATTCGATCGCAGCGCCCGCCGACGCCGCCGTCCGCGCTCATCCCTGAGGTGATAGATCCCGTGCGTCAGATCACGCGTGATCTCTTTGGCGACATTCCCGTCATTCCCGTGATGTCGACGGGCGCGACGGACTCGCGTTTCTTCCGCGCGATCGGCGTGCCGGCCTTCGGCGTATCGGGCCTCTTTCTGGACCCGACTGTCGACGCGCGAGCGCACGGCCGCGATGAGCGCATGCGCATGCAGTCCTTCTTCGAGGGGCAGGAGTTTTTGTATCGCCTAACGAAGGCGCTTACATCGTCGACGACGACCGTGCCGTAGCGTTACCTTGGCAGCTGACCGGCCGGGAGGCGATATAACAGCGTAACGGTGCGCGCGTCGGCATCGGTGATTTTGTATTGCCGGCCTTCGGTCGCTCCCGCCATGATGTCTTCCATGTTAGGCGAGTGGCCGAGGCCGAGCACGTGACCGGCTTCATGACGCGCGGCGTTTTGCACGGTGTAAATGTCACGCGCTGTTGAGAGCATCACGTGCGCCAGCACGATCCACCCGCCACTGCTGGTCACGCGGTACGCGACGCCCACACGATCGCGACGCGACATGACTGACGTCCACGTTACATGGACGTCTGCCGCGGTTGAGTCGTCCACTATCTCGAAGTGCACGCCGAGCATGAGGTCGTTCCACGCGGTGAACCCGCGACGGGTGGGAGAAACGAAGTCAGGGCTGAAGCCAGCGGCCGGCGAATACGGCTGTACCCACACACGTATCGGTTCGTCGCTCGTGCGCCAGCGCGACACCACGAAGCTGTCCGCGGCTAGCATGGACTCGAGGTAACTGCCGCTTGCTTCACGCAACACCGCATTGACGGAGTCGCGGCTGATAGGAGTCGTGTCTCGCGTAACGCTCGCCTCAGCCGCGGCGTGCTGTAGGCGCGCGATGTGCACGTCGGTCAGCCACTTGGGGGCGTCGTATGCCGGGCCGCGTTGCGAGACGCGGTTCAGGTATACGCTTGCGATGTGAAAGCTGTCTTGTGCCGAGATGCCAACCGCGACGCTGGCCTTGGCGCGCGTCGTGGTCAGGACCATGGCGCTGACAAACGCGCCGAGGCCGA
>JBFMFA010000269.1:0-5215 GCA_040753195.1 Gemmatimonadota bacterium
GCAGTCTCGCCGGCTCTGGAGCGCGCCATCCTCCGCGCGCTGGCTCGCTCGCCGGCGGATCGCTTTCAAACGTCAGGGGAGTTTGTCGCGGCGCTCGAGGCCGCAGCGAGTCACGACGGCGACGCGGAACCGTCGCGCCGTACCGCGAGCAGGCCGCGGGCCTGGCGACGACACATCGTCACAGCGTTAGGCGCTGTCGCTGCTGCCCTGATCGTTTGGATTGTCATGCTGCGCCAGCGCCCGTCTTCCCAACCGCTCGACCAGCGGCTGATCGCGATCGCTCCCTTCGACGTGCTCGATCCGGCGCTGGCGCTTTGGCGCCAGGGATTTGTCGACGTGTTGGCCGCCAACCTCGATGGCGCCGGCGCATTCCGGACTGTTTCTCCGTCGCTGATTCTGCGCCGTTGGACAGGGCCGAGCGATCGCGCACTGGCCGCGCGTGTGGCGCGCAGCGCGGGTGCGGCGATCTCCATCTTCGGTCGCCTAGAGTCCGTTGGCGCTGACTCTGTTCGATGTACGGTGTGGATCGACGACGCCGGCAGTGGCGAGCGACTCGGAGAGCTCGCCATGCGCGAGAGCGGCGATCGCATGGATCGTCTGGGCGACTCGCTGTCAATCGGCATCCTGCGCGAGCTTGGGTTCAGCGGGGTCGCGGGCAGCACCCGCCTGTCCTCGTTAGGCTCGCACTCGCTCCCCGCCATCAAGCTGTATCTGCAGGGGGAGCAACTGTTTCGTCGCGCCAGCTTCGATTCCGCGCGACCGGTTTACGAGCGAGCGATCGCGGCCGACAGCACCTTCGGGCTGGCGATGAATCGGCTCGCTTCTGTGCTGAGCTGGCAGGGCGTGGCGTACGATGCCGAAGCGACGCGTCTGATGCTGGCGGCGTCGCGTTACGTCGCTGGTCTCTCTCCGCGGGACAGCATGCATTTGACGGCGGACGCGTTGTGGGCGCGGTTGCTCATGTTCGAGCCCGATTCCGCGTGGTGGACAAAGGGGCAAGTGCTGCTGCGCACGCTCACAGACATGAACACACGCTCGCCTGGAGATGTGGCGGTCTGGAATCTCATGGGAGAAACGTACTTTCACCTGGGTGGCGCGTTAGGCACGTCATGGGTCGCAGCGCGGGATGCCTTCGACCGGGCTATCGCGATCGATTCTCAATTCGGGCCGGCGTGGGTGCATCCGATCGGTATTGCACTCGGAACCGATAGCCTCGAGGCGGCGCGGCGCTACGCGCAGGGACTCTACGAGCGGCGTGCGCGCGCGAGTCGCGAAGACTGGGTGAGCGTGGTCAGGGATATTCTGGCGGGTACGCTGACAGATCCGGCAGAACTCGAGCGCCGCCTAACGGCTCTGCCACTGGAAGGCATCTTCGAGATTTGGGCCGCGACATCGAAGTGGGTAGACAGCGCCGAAACCGCCATCAGAGTTGCGCGCGCCTTTGCGCGGGCGCGGCCGAGCGGCCGCTCGACGTTCAACGATCCGGTGTTGCGCGCCGGATTCCTGCTGCGATCATTGATTGACCGCGGCCACTTCGCCGAAGCCTTAGGCACAGGGTCCAGCGATCTCGAGGCAGAACTTCCGTACCTCGTCGCGATGGGAGTCATATCCGCAGACTCGGCGAACAGCGTTTTTGATGAGTGGGTGCGAACGGGAAATCGGAGCGCGCACCTCGCCCTCGAGTGGTTGGCCAGCCGCGGTGACGTAGCGGCAATCAGCCGCTACCGAGAACGCGCACGCTTGCGCTCGCAGAGCGCTGTCGGCGCGGACAGGCATTTCGCTGCCTTCGAGATGCGGGCCGCTGACGCCTACACCGCGCTCGCGCAGCACGACAGCGCGCGTGCCGTGTCGGCTTTGTTGGCGCTCCCTGATTCATTATGTCCCACCTGCCATGCGCACCGCCTAACGCTTGGGCGCCTCTTGCTGGCGACTGGGCGCAACGGCCAGGCCGACTCCATTCTGAGTCAGGATCCGACGTCCCTGCACCTGCGCAGCCCCGCTGCGGAGTTCCAATGGCGAGTTGAGCGCGGGCGCGCCGCCGAACAAGCGGGTCAGCGGACGCGCGCGATCGCAGCGTATGAACTGTCGCAACGTTCGTACGCGTTCGGCGATTCGATCGCGCGAGCGCTTTCCGAGGCTCTCGGACGTCAGGTGGCCGCGTTGCGCCGTGGGAACACGAGATAAGAGGGCTCGTTCAGTACGCTGACCGCCCTGAACCATCCGTATTGCCTCTCGTGTGCTGTGCCCAAATAGGGTACATATGAGCCCATTATGGGCACAGCTCCGCCGGTGGATCGTCTAGGACGACTGCTATTCGGCTCTACAAGGCGCGAGGTACTGGCGTTGCTTTTCGGTCGTCCTGACGAGCGGTTCTACCTTCGCGAAATACTGCGAGCCGCAGGTGGCGGGTCTGGGGCAGTGCAGCGCGAGTTGAAGCAGCTCAGTGCAGTGGGGCTGGTGCGCAGAGAGGTGCAGGGTTCGCACGTGTATTTCTCGGCCAATCCCGATGCTCCGATTTATCCGGAGTTGCGCGCCATCGTTGAAAAGACAGTGGGTACTGTAGACGTCTTGCGCGCGAGTCTGGCGCGGCTCGTAAGTGAGGGACGCATTCAGGTAGCGTTTGTATATGGGTCTGTCGCGAGCGGGCGGCAAACGGCACGCAGCGACATTGATTTGATGGTGATTGGCCAGGCCACGCTCAGCGAAGTTATTCCCGCGCTCAAGAGTGCCGACGCGAGACTCGGTCGCGAGATCAATTTCACAATTTATCCAGCTCGGGAGTTCCGCGATAAGGTGAAGCGCGGCGGATCGTTCGTGAGGCGAGTGGTCGATGGGGCGAAGCTTTTTGTGGCGGGGGATGAGCGTGAGCTTGCAGGATTGGCTCGCTAGCCGCTGGATCGTCGCGCACGAGCCTAACGCGACATAGATCGCCGATCTCGTCGCCGTCGTTGATCGCGACCTGGAAGACGCTGCGGTTCCGCGCCTTAGTGCTGATTGGCGACTGGGTATCACCTACAACGCTGCCCTCCAACTCGCGACGCTCGCGTTGATGGCCGAGGGGTATCGCCCCGGTCGCGAGCGGCACCATGAGCGAGCTATTCTTTCACTGCGCGAGACAGTGGGTGTGGAAGCGAAGCAGGTGATGCTGCTCGACGCGGTCCGTCGCAAGCGCAACCAGATCAACTACGAGCACGCCGGCTCAACGTCCGCTTCGGAAGCCGACCAGTTCTACGATATTGTGCAACAGTTGCGCACCGACGTGGTGCGCTGGCTCAAGAAGAATCACTCGGGGCTCTGCCCACCGGGACTCAAAGCCTAACGAGCAACGGAGATGGTACCGCGATGACAGAACTGATTTGGGACGGCAAGTACGACGAGCGTGGGCGTAAAGTCGCGCCGCCACGCATCGCGTTGCCGTTTTAGACCGTGGAGACTGTGAAAGAATCAACCGCTGATCGCGATCGCATGCAGGATTTGTCTGCGAGCGATCGTCAGACCGAGTGGCGCAACCGGTTGATATGGGGGACGTACGTTAACGTCCCTCAAAGCGGCTTCGATAAACTACAGCCAACTGCCTTCGCGGACCTGAGCGTATTCGAGGTGTGACTTTCGTCGATTAGCTCAATCCGCCCCCTGTCGTGAGCGCTGGCGAAACACGACGTAGTAGACAGGCACGCCGAGCGCGACGATGGCAGCGCCTAACGTGGCCTCGAGCGGCCGATTGCCAGCGAGCAGGAACAGCAGAACCAGCACCAGTATCAGGAAGATCGCTGGCGTGACAGGGTAGCCTGGCGTACGATAGCCACCGCTCGTTGCGTCGCGACGCCGCAAGACGAAGAGGCCCGTCACCGTCAGCCCCAGGAAGAACACCGTCGCGAAGATGAAATAACCGAGTATTTGATCGAAGGTGCCTAACAGCACGAGCACTGAGGCCAACGTCGCCTGCAATAGAATCGCTCGCGCTGGCGTCCCGAAGCGCGGATGCACAGCCGCAATGCCGGGGAAAAAGACTCCGTCGCGCGCCATGGCGAAGGTAACTCGCGGTAGCGCCATCAAGAGCGCCATGAGGCTGCCCAATACAGCGAGAATCACGACCCCCGCAAAGACAGCGCCCCCCGCTCGGCCGAACAACGCCTCGCCAGCCTGCGCCGCGAAGGTCTCGGCTGTCGTTACCCGATCGACTGGCACGAGATAGACAAAAACTGCACTCGTTAGGATGTAAACCGCCGTTACGATCGTCACGCCGAGAGCCAGCGCCCGGGGAAATGTGCGCGCAGGATCGCGCGCCTCGCCGGCAAGCTTGCTGATCTCCCACCATCCGCCGAAGGCGAAAAACGCACCCACGAGCCCCTGCGCCAGCGCAACCGGCAGCACATCCGCGCCCGAACGCTGCGCGACGAACGGGACGAAGTTTGCCCAGTCTCCTCGCCTGAAGAGAAAGGCCAACACCGCGATTGCTGCGAGCGCGCCAAGTTTGAACGCCGTCAGCCATTGCATGATGCGCGCGCCAAGCCTAACGCCAAGGACGTTCACGGCCGCGAGGAGAAAAATCGCCGCGATCGCGACCACTTTGATGGCCGCGCCGCGCGCTCCCGTCACGTACCCGGTATAACTCGCGAACCCCACCGCCAGTGCTGCCGTTATCCCAGGGTCCATGACCAGCAGGCACTTCCATCCATACAGAAATGCGACGGCGGGACCGTACGCGCGGCGAAGGTACACGTACCCGCCCCCAGGTTCTGGATTGCGAGCGGCCAGTTCGCCGTATGACAGCGCCCCGCACAACGTCATCGCTCCCATGGCCAGCCACACAACAAGGAGCCAGAACGGTGAGGCGAGGGATCGCGCCATCCCCGCGGGCGTTAAAAAAATGCCCACCGCAATCACCTCACCGATCACCAGCGCGGTGAGGGCGCGGCTCCCCAGCTCGCGCGACAGCGCTGTGCCCAAGGGACGGTTGTCGTTCATTCGCGCGCAAAGCTGCAGTCTGACAGCATCCCACTGCCAGACCGCACCGTTCGTGGCCGCACCGATGAGTTACAGCCAGTAACCCAACGGTTAGCTCTGCGCGCGGATGGAAACGACGTGGGTCGTGCCTCGTCTCACAGAAGCCATGAGCCGATTCTCACGCTGGGGCCACCTCCAATGCTTGGCCCCTTTCGTCGTCGCCGTCGCCTTTGCCGCCTGTAGCTCGGGGGGCGAGCCGTACGTCATC
>JBFMFA010000270.1:0-5209 GCA_040753195.1 Gemmatimonadota bacterium
CAAGATCCGCTGGGCGGCTCGCCTGGGACCAACGGTCATCAAGATGCTGGCCCGCACATGGCGCATAACGACGCACAATGCAGAGACGTTCGCGGATTCCCGACGCGCGTCGCAGCCTGTCATCTTTGCGTTCTGGCACGCCAACATCCTGCCCTTGCTCTGGCAACATCGCAACGAAGGCGTGGCGGTGCTGATCAGCACGCACGCCGACGGCGAGATCATCGCCCGGATCTGTGAAGCCTTCGGGTATCGCACCATTCGCGGTTCGACGTCGCGCGGCGGCGCGCGCGCATTGGTCGAGATCGCGCGAGCACTGGAAGGTGGCGTCGATGTGGCGATCACACCCGATGGTCCTCGCGGACCCGTGCACACGGTCGCCCCGGGGACGCTGTACACGGCGCAGCGCGCCAAGGCGCCTGTTATCGCCATAGGCGTTCACGCATCACGTGCCTGGCGTCTGTCGACGTGGGATCGCTTCATGATTCCAAAGCCGTTCGCGCGCGTCACGCTCAGCTACGGCAAGCTCGTTGTACCTAACGAGCGCGACGAGGCGCTGTTGGACCGTGAAGGGGAGCGGCTCGCTTCCATGCTGCAGCAACTCGGCGCAGTCGGAGCATAGCGTGTTGGTTGAGAGGCTCTGGTATGAGCGCTCCGCGGTCGCTGCCGCCGGCCGCGTTGCACTTACGCCGCTGAGCTGGCTTTTCGGAGCCGGCGTTAGGTTGCGCAACACGCTTTACGATGCCGGCCGGTTGCACAGTTCGGCCGCGGCGATCCCAGTCGCCAGCGTGGGGAACCTCACCGTCGGTGGAACAGGAAAAACGCCGTTCGTTGCGTTTCTTGCCAACCGGCTGAAAGCCGCTGGTGGAACGCCAGCCATCGTTATGCGCGGTTTTGGCGACGATGAGTGGCGCACGTACGAGCAGTTGTCGCCCGGTGTGGCCGTCGTGGTCGATCCGGATCGCGTGAGCGGAGTGGCTCGAGCCGTCGCCGACGGAGCAGACGTGGCAATCCTGGACGATGCCTTTCAGCACCGGCGCATTAAACGCGATGCCGACCTGGTCTTGCTGAGCGCCGATCGAGAGTTGGAGGCGATGCCGCTCTTGCCAGCCGGGCCGCGGCGTGAGCCCTTTTCCGCTCTCCGCCGCGCTTCACTTGCTGTCGTCGTGCGGAAGGCCGCGGATCAGAGCGCAGCGCAGACGCTGTTGAACCGGGTGCAGCGAGCGCATCCAAACCTCGCGGCAGCGGTAATTGCGCTGCTACCGGACGGAGTGGCGTCCTGGACTTCAGGGCTGAAAACGAACCTCGACGCTCTTGGAGATAAGCGCGTGCTCGCCGTGAGCGCCATCGGCGATCCGGTGGCGTTCTTGCATCAGGTCAAACCCCTGGTAGCGTCGGTGGAGCCGTTGGCTTTTCGGGACCATCACCGGTACACGGCCGACGACGTCGCTACCATCGCCGCCCGTGCCGGGAGCTTCGACATGGTCGTCTGTACGCTCAAAGACGCCGTAAAACTGGGTCCGCTATGGCCTCGCCAAGGCACGGAGCTATGGTATGTTTGTCAGCGCCTTGAGGTCGACTGGGGGGCCGCTGAGATAGACCGTATGCTGGCCCGCCTGCTTGACTTGCGACACCTCAACCGTCAATAACGCGCCCGTTTCGGGCGCCCCCACATATGGCCACCGACCTCCGCCTTCCCACCCACAGCATCGTCCAGCCGGATAAAGACCGTTTCCTCACCTCACCAGAGGAAAACCCGTTCGAGGCGATGATGTCGCGCTTCGATCGGGCCGCTGAGCTGTTGGACTTGGAGCCAGGGCTGTACAAAGTGCTCAGGAAGCCTGAGAAGCAGATCATCGTCGCGTGTCCCGTGATGATGGACAGCGGCGAGATCGAGGTCTTCACCGGCATCCGCGTGCTCTACAATACGTCTCGCGGGCCGGCCTAGGGTGGCATCCGCTTCGACATGCAGGTCTCGCTCGATGAAGTGACGGCGCTGGCGGCGTGGATGACGTGGAAGTGCGCGGTAGTAAACGTGCCCTTCGGTGGTGCCAAGGGCGGCGTCATCTGCGATCCGTTGAGCATGAGCGTCGGGGAGCTGGAGCGCCTAACGCGCCGCTACACGTCAGGCATCATCTCCACGTTAGGCCCCGATAGCGACGTCCCGGCGCCGGACGTGAATACGAACGAACGCGTGATGGCGTGGATCATGGATACGTACTCCATGCACGTGAAACACACCGTCACGGCGGTCGTAACCGGCAAGCCCGTCGAGATGGGTGGGTCGCTCGGCCGGCGCGAGGCAACCGGTCGCGGTTGCATGTTCGTCACCAAAGAAGCGCTCACGCACCTCGGCATGAGCGTGCGCGGTACGACGGTGGCGGTGCAGGGCTTCGGCAACGTGGGATCGGTCACCGCGCAGCTCCTCGCGCGTGAAGGGTGCAAGATTGTGGCGATCAGCGACCGCACCGGCGGCGTCCACAATCCGGCAGGCATCGACGTGGACGACGCGATCGCGTGGGTCAAACAGCATCGCACGCTCGAGGCGTATCCCAAGGGCGATCACATCAGCAACGACGAACTCCTCCTGCTGGACGTCGACGTACTGGTCCCCGCGGCGCTGGAGAACGTCATCACCACACGCAACGCGCCGAAGGTCCGCGCGAAGATCATTTGCGAAGGCGCCAACGGGCCGACGACAGCCGCCGCTGACGCGATTCTTGACGAAAAGGGGATCTTTGTTATCCCGGACATTCTCGCCAACGCCGGCGGTGTGACGGTCTCTTACTTCGAGTGGGTGCAGGACCGCGGCGGCTATTTCTGGAGCGAAGACACCGTGAACGAACGCCTGCGCGATATTATGGTGCGCGGCTTCAAGGACGTGCTCGAGCTTTCGCGGCAGCACAAGGTCAACATGCGCACGGCGGCGTATATGCTGTCCATCAGCCGCGTCGCGACGGTGCACAGGTTGCGCGGGATTTATGCCTAACGAAAGGTCTAAGGTCTAAGGTCTAAGGTCACCGCGTGCGCTTCCGCCTGTGTGTGGTCGGAAAGCCGCGCGACAAGGCGTTAGCCGACGCCATCGCCGACTACGAGACGCGCGCGGCGCGTTATTGGCCCCTGGAAATCCACGAAGTCAAAACGGTCAAAGCCGGCGATCCGGCCACCGTGCGCAGTGCCGAGTCGCAGCGACTGCTGGACGCGGCCGGCGCTGCCGTGCGCGTCGTCTGCGACGAACGCGGCAAGGCGATGGACTCGCGGACCTTTGCCAGATGGTTGCTCACACTTCAAGAACAGGCTCGCGACGTTGCATTCTTGATCGGCGGAGCGCACGGTGTCACTGATTCATTGCGCAACGACGCATCGCGTCTTCTCGCCCTCGCACCATGGACATTACCGCATGAACTCGCGCGACTGGTTCTGGCAGAGCAATTCTATCGGGCCGGGACCATCGCGCGTGGTGAGCCGTACCACAAGTAAGGACGCCGAGTGAGATTACACGCCGCGCAGTCGGGGGAGGTACTGCGCCACAGCGCCGTGGAGACGCTATTGGACGAAGCGCGCGTAATCACACAATCACTTGGCGGAACGCCGCTGGCGCGGGCGGCCGTGGAAGGTCGCGCCCCTTCCGGCTGGTATCCACATCGGCCCGGGAGTCCTAACGAGTGGCGCTCGCGCGCAGCTCATGTGCAGTCGCGCATCGATCCGCGATGGTTCGAACACATCGCCGCCGCATTTGTGCAGCGGGAAGCATCGGATGCGCGCCTGACGAACGCGGTCGTGAACAACGGGATTGTCGTCACCACGGGTCAGCAGCCCGGCCTCTTTGGTGGGCCCGTCTACACGACCGCCAAAGCGCTCTCCGCGCTGGCAATGGCCGACGCCATCGAAGCAGTGACCGGCATTCCCACCGCGCCCGTATTCTGGGCCGCGACAGACGACGCCGATTTTGTGGAAGCGGCGACGACGTGCGTGGTGATCGATGGCGTCGCGCACGAGTTGCACATGCCGCACGATCCGGGGAGCGATGGACGGCCGATGTACGCGCTCCCGCTCCCGAATCTTGACGGCGCTCTGGCGCAGCTCGAAGCGGCGAGCGGGAGCAGCCCGGACGCGCGGCCGATATCGCTCGTTAGGCGGGTGTATCGCGGCGACGGGCAACGCACGGTTGGTTCGGCCTTCGTCGAATGGGCGGCGGATCTCTACGGGCCACTCGGCATCAGCGTGCTGGACGCGGGTCACACCGCGATGCGTGAAGCTGCCCACGACCTGCTGTGTCGAGCGTTGAAGAGCGCGGGGAGTATCGAAAAGGCGGTCGCCGCGCGCGACCAGGCGATTCGAAAGGCGGGGTATGAGCCACAAGTCGTTGGGATGGCCGGGCGCTCACTGGTGTTCGAGATCGGGAGCACGAAGGTTCGCGTCCCCATCGATCGCGCAGCGGCTGTTGCCGCTGGCGCGCGTCCCGGCGATCTGTCGCCTAACGTGTTGCTGCGTCCTATCGTGGAGCAGCACCTGCTCCCAACAATGGCGTACATGGCGGGCCCTGGTGAGTTGGCGTACTTCGCACAAACGAGCGCCGTGGCCGACGCGCTGGACCTGCCGGCGCCGTTAGGTGTTCCGCGCTGGTCCACCGCGATCGTCGAGCCACATGTCGACAGGCTCGCCGACGAGCTCGACCTCGAGCTGAGCGATTTCCAGGAATTGCACGCCTTGCAGGTCCGGCTCGCGCGCGAGGTGGTGCCCACCGCGATCAACGAGAAACTGCGCAACCTGCGTATCGCCGTCGACGAAGGGACTGCTGCCCTGCAAAACGCGGTGGGCCAGAGCGAAAGCGTTCCGGTGCGAGGTGAGGTCGTCGAAGGGGCGCGCCGGTCCCTGCAGTTCAGGATAGACCGGCTCGAGCGCCGTGTGCTTGCGGCAGCGAAGCATACGGATCAGGCACGCCAGCGCCGTCTGACCGCTGCGGCCGCGTCGCTGTACCCGGCGGGGAAAAGGCAGGAGCGCGCGGCCAACATCCTTCCGTTTCTGGCGCGATACGGGATGCGCCTGCTCGACGTGATGCGGCGAGAGGCCATGCGCCACGCAATGCTTCTGGTGGACGGTCGGCCCCTAACGTGACCACACCGACGCCGCCTTCAGGCGAAGAGCCGCTCGCGGCCGCGCCGGCGGCGGTTCACAGCTCGGGTGGTGGCGCGGCCCTCCTCGTCGCCGC
>JBFMFA010000271.1:0-5203 GCA_040753195.1 Gemmatimonadota bacterium
CTCTGAATAATTTGCTGGCGTCAGCCAGTGACGACGGCCGCGCGGTGCTGTGGGAACTCGGCGCGCAACAGACCGACATCCCGCTCCTCGGGAGTGACAGTCCAATCACGAGCCTGGCGTTTAGTCCCGATGGAATGAGCCTGGCAGCCGGCGGAACAAATGGTCTGTTGATGCAGTGGGATCTGGCGATCCTTCGGTGGCGTGTGTTGCCACGCCCCCACAGCGTGGCCGCGATATCGGGTGTGGCCTTTGCGCCTAACGGGTTGAGTGTGGCCACGTCCAGCGAAGACGGGACTGTCGTCGTCTGGGATGTCGCCCGCAACCAGCCACGCGGCGACCCGCTGCAAAACAACCCCGTCAGCACCATTCATCGAGCGTACGCCGTTGCGTTCAGTCCAGATGGTCGCTGGCTCGCCGCCGCCAACGATGACGGGTCCGTTGCGGTCTGGGACGTCTCCCGCGAGCATATCATCGATCGCGTGTGCGCAGTTGTTGGGCGCAACTTGACGCCTGACGAGTGGACTCAGCACGTGGGGACCCGCTACAGCAGTACGTGTCCCAACATCCCGGCGGCAGCGGCTCGCAGCGAGAGCGTGTCACGATGACAGCGCCCGTGGTTTTCCTGGCTTTCGCCAACGACGCGAACGCACACCTCGAGCTGCTGAAGAAAGAGAGCAAAGACGTTTTTACCGCGCTGCGTGACCTCGATAGGCAGGAGTTCATCAAGGTCCATCGCGAAGAGAGCGCTGACATCGACGAGATGTTCGACTCCCTGGTGTCGTTCAAAGACCGCGTCTCGATCTTTCATTACGGCGGTCACGCGGACGGGATGACGCTGCGCATGGAGGGCGGCGCCGCGCACTCCGGCGGCATCGCTGGCTTGTTAGGCGCGCAGGCGAGTCTGAAGCTCGTCTTCTTGAATGGCTGCGCCACGAAGCCACAAGTGGAGCAACTACTGGCCGCCGGCGTCAAAGCAGTGATCGCGACGTCGGTGCCAATCCGCGACGACAAAGCGACGGAGTTCGCCGCCCGTTTCTATCAAGCGCTCGCCAATCGTCGCACGATTGGCGAGGCGTTCGAGATGGCGCAGTCATACCTGCAGACCAAATACTCCGACGTGCGCGAAATCGGCGTCGTGAAAATGCGCGATCTCGGTCGCGACGAAGCCGTCGAGCAAGCCGGCGACTCCATCCCTTGGGGCCTCTATATAAAGGAAGCGCACGAGCAAGACGTCCTCAGCTGGAAACTCCCCTACTACCGCTCCATCGGCCTGCGGCAGGATCTGCGAGAATACATCGAGGCGAGTTTCAAAACGAATCGCTTCGTGATGCTGGTGCTGGACGAAATGGTCCGCTTCAACACCGACATCAACACGCAGCTGATGGAGACGCGCGGCGGCGAAATGGTCAAGCGCGATTCGCGTGAATACCCCGAGCTGATCGTGCGCAACTTGCCCTGGCCGTTAGGCTCGCAGATCCGTCTCCTGCGCTTGCACGAGACACCTAACGAGGAACGGTTGCAGCACATCGCGAGCGCCTACGTTCGTACGGCGCAGCTGCTGTACTTCATCGTCTTATCGGACCTTTGGGATCACGTCCGCGATAAGCGTATTGAACTCCCGCTGCGGCTCGACCAGATCATCCCGCCTGACACGACGGCATTTGCCTCGTTCGACTTCCTCACAAAGACGCTGGAGCTGTATCGCCACTTCGTCGGCAAACAAACGACGCCCTATGTGAGCGAGTACTGGCGCCTCGCTGAAGCGTGGGACGATCCCTCCGGGCAACTGCGTAAAGCGCACGAATGGCTGGAGAAGCTGCGCACAGATCTGCGCACAGGGGCACCTATCGCCAATGTCGGCCAGCACTGTTGGACCGCCGAGCAGGCGTTGTCTCTGGTGTTGCGCGCTGCTGCCTTCCTCGCGCGATATCGCATGCTGACGGTGCGCAACATTACGATCGAAGCGCCCCGCTTTGAGTCCATCTCGTACGAACTGGATCTGGGGCCCCTCAACGCGGCCGATACCAGCTCGCTGGGGTTGTATCAGGACTCCGAGCACCGGCGCAAGACCCGCATGAGCAGCAGTCATTCGATACTCCTTGTGCGCGACGAAAAGGAACTCGATGACTGCCTCAACCTCTCACCGTTTATCATCGACAAAAACACGTTTGTCAGCGTGCTCAAGGGCGAACGCACAGAAAAAGAGCGTCTGGCAGACATCTACATGCTCTCGTACGAAGACGGCGGCCGACTCCTCTATCTCGCTGTGGACTATAGCATTCGTTATGCCCTGGAGAACGTGCGCTGCCAGTTGCATACGGACATGACGCGCGAGGATTTCACCGAAGGGCGCAACCTCGCACAGACACAAGCCGCAGCGGATCCATTTGGCCTCGGTGCTTCGTTCGCCGAAGCCGCGCCGCAGCAAACGGAAACTGGCGTGAAGATCTTCCAGCTGCTGCGCGAGCAAATGAATGCGTGCGCCGCTGACCTGGGGCGTGCAAAATGACGACGTCGCCGTTCAAGTTCCTTGACGCGTATCAAAAGGAGGATCGCGACCGATTTTTTGGGCGCGAGCGAGAGACGGCGCAACTCTACAACGCGGTGCGTGCGTCGAACCTGGTCCTGGTATACGGCGCGTCTGGAACCGGCAAGACCAGCATCATCAACTGCGGCCTGGCGAACCAGTTCGTCGATTCGGACTGGCTTCCGTTGTTCGTTAGGCGCGGCACTGATCTCAACGCATCGCTGGAGCATGCGCTGCGCAGCGCCCGGCGGAGCGATGCGGTATCGAGCGCGTCGTCCATCAACGAGCGCGTGCGCGACCTCTATCTCGATCACTACCGGCCCATCTATCTCATCGTCGATCAATTCGAGGAGCTATTCATACTCGGCAGCAAAGAGGAGCAATCCACGTTTTATGAAAGTGTCCGCCAGCTCCTCGCGACGAACTCCCCCTGCAAACTGCTCATCAGCATCCGCGAGGAGTACATCGCCGATCTATCGCAGTTCGAGCGGGTGGTACCGACGCTGTTCGATAACAGGTTGCGTGTCGAAAAGATGAACGACTCGAACCTCGCGCGCATCGTTATGGGAACGGCGCGCGCGGTGGGGATTCACGTCGGCGATCCGCCGAATACCGTACAACGCATACTCGACAATATCCGCGACCGCCGCACCGGGATCGATCTTGCGAACCTGCAAGTCTATCTCGATCGGCTATGGCGCGCGGACCGCGAGCGTCAGAAGACTGATCAACCGCAGACGATCACCTTCGATGTCGCGCTCACCGATCGTGTCGGCAAGCTAGAGAACGTCATTTCAGCGTTCCTCGACGAGGAGTTGTTGACGATTGAGCAAGGTCTCGCCAAACGCGGCGTCACGCAGCCGCAGGGGATTCCGCTCGAGGTAATCTTCGCGCTCGTGACAGAGGAAGGGACCAAGCGCAACCTGGATGTCGTGGGCATACTCGAGGCGCTCCCCGCCAATCGCGCGATCAGCGAGGAGACCGTGCGTTATTGTTTGTCGGAGTTCGAGCGTATCCGCGTTTTGCGCCCGCTTGCATCGGCGTAGCTAGCCGCCGAGCCACTCCAGCATCCGCCGCCGCGCAGAATCACTCGCGAAGTAGTGCGTATGCGAAACACCGTCTGATCCTTCCAAGACGAGTTTATCCTCGATCGGAAAGTACCCGGACCCGTTTTCCTTGAAGACCCCCTCGGTCGGCACCACAAGGTCATTCGCTCCACCCATCAGCGTATTCAATCCCTTCGTCACAATCAGTCGTTTCAACCCAGGCTCGCTCGGCCGAGCGTTCGACGTGATGGCGAAATACTTCGTGTCCCCATGGCGCGCGCCGGAGTTCATTTGCTTGGCGTATTCGCTCTCGCTGTACATGGACTGAAGGCCATCGAGCCCCTTGAGCGTTCCCACGGCCAGTTGCTTCACGACGCTCAATATCATCGAGAGCACGTCGGTCACACCGTTGTCCGGCAGATAGTCGAACGCATTCGTGAAGATGTCCAGCAGATCGCCCATGCGCTTGGGGTCCGCCAGCGGCGTGCCCGCGTTAGGCGCTCCCACAAATACGATGCGGTTTACACGCAGGCTGCGCGATCGCATGTCGAACTCACTCAGCCGCTCCGACAGCACGCGGCTCACAAGCCCGCCGCGTGAATGACACACGATGTCGACATCCAGCGTGGTCCCGTCCGGAATGAACGTCAGCAGCTGTCGGATGTTCTCGCGCGGATCGTGCGACAGCGTGAAGTGGTCGAAGGCAAACACGCGACCGTCGTAACGCCGGTGCAGCTCGGTCATATAATCGACCGGCAGCTGGCTGAACGCGAGGTGCGCTCGGCTAAATGTCCCGTGGACGAAAAGCAGCGCGCGCCCTCGCGACAGGCGCCGCCAATCGTCGCCTGTCATAGCCGGCGCGGCATCCAGGGTGTAGTCGTTAGGTGTAAAATGCCTGATGCGGTACGGCCAGCGCGACTTCTCCATCGCATTCACAAACATCGCGCCGATTTCACCGGCGATGGGATCGACAAGCGGGAACACCAGCTCCTTGAGGATCTTCTTGCCCAACACACCCAATAAGCCCCGCGTGTCGGCCGCTTGCTCTGTCGGCACCGACTGTGGGACGAGATACCGGCGCTGCGCGCTCGGCGCCGCGCCGCGCGTCCCCGCCCCATCAATCGCGACGTGCCATGTCACCACGCCCGCCTCATCGGTCGCTAGCACCACTTGCCCGAACCCCTCAGCGGGTGCGTTCAAGCGCAGCTCCATGGCCGGCTGGTCGCCCAAGCTGCGCGTCGACGGCCCTGTTTGCTGCGCATCGGCCAATTCCACTGTCTGCCCGTCGAGCATCCCGGAAGCAGCGAGCGCGTTGCGCAGGTTGTCGTTCAGCAGGGAGGCAGCAACCTCGCGTCCCTTGGTGCCGAAGTGCGTGGTGGCAGTCCCGCTCAGTCCAGGTGCCGACAACGTCGCCGCGCCGAGGTTCACTTCGGTCGTGGCACCGCCGAGCTGCTGCACGGTACGGCGCCTAACGACGAACGATCGCCGGACGGTGGTCCAGTCGCCGTCCGCCGGCTCGTCACGGCCCAGATCACGCGTCGCGTGACCCTGAAAGACGCCGTTGAAGAGCTGCCCTAACGAACCCGCCGCCTTTTCGGTTCCACGCGCCGCCTCCTGCCGCAAGAGCGAA
>JBFMFA010000272.1:0-5199 GCA_040753195.1 Gemmatimonadota bacterium
TACCTCACTTAGCCCGGCGATCAATCCAAGAAATCCAGCGATCCACAGCACATCCGCCCACGTGGCCCGATTCGGTGTAAGGGCTGTTCGTGCCGTCACGGATTGTGCGTGAAGGGTTGGTTAGGCGTCGCGGACGGGTAGATTTGCCGCGCGGGTGACGCGCGGCGTCTCCCAGGGGGCCACGGGGCCACGATACTCTCAGGACCGGCCATGTTCGTCGTCGAATACGTCGCAGGTGTCATCTGCGTTGTGTTGAGCCAGATCGTGCTGGCCGGTGCGTTTGCCGGGATCGGCCTGGCGGTGCTACGGACGTTCGGCCTAACGACGCCGAACATGGACGACGTCTTCACGGCGTTCTGGCTCGGCTTCAGTGCGATCGTCGTCGGGCTCATGCTGTGGCACTTCGTTCTCCCCGTGACCGTCGTCGTCCTGATGCTCGCCCTGCTTGTTGGCGCGGCGGGATTTCTCATGTCGCGGCGCGACATCGCTGCTGCATTCGCGTCCGAGGGCTGGCGCACTCGCCGCGGCTGGCTTCTCGCAATGGTGATCGTCGCACTGTACGTCGCAAATCAGGGAGTGGCCGACCTAACGTATTCCGACTCGGCGCTGTACCACTTACAAGCCGTGGCGTGGAACAAAAGTTATGCACTGGTTCCAGGTTTGGCCAACCTGTACGGCCCGCTTGGATTTAACAATGCGAGTCTGTTATACGGTGCTATGCTCGACGTGGGACCGTGGGGCGGGTTGGGGCACCGCCTAGCGAATGGCCTTCTTCTGCAGGTGCTTGCGTTGCGCGTCATCATTGCCGTCGCTCGCATCGCGTCACAGGGCCGGCGCGCGGCGGGTAACGAGATAGTCCTGGCGACGCTCATTCCCGCCGTCGTGGCGCTGTCCCTGTTAGGCCGCCTATCGAGCTATGCCACGGCCACCGCCACGGCCATTGTTGTGCTCGTCATCGCCGAACGCCTGTACGCGCTGCTCACCGTGCCGCGCGAGGCACGCGAGACTGCGTACGGCGTTTTCTGCATAACGACGCTCTCGGCGATTGCCGTGACGCTCAAGTTGTCGGCCGTGGTGTTCGCGGCCCCTGTAACGCTCGTCGTGCTGGGAGTCTGGCTGCGTCGCCGGGCGCGTGACGACGGCATGCGGCGGCGAACGTTCGCGTACGCGTTAGGCGCGGCGCTCCTCATCGGCGGCGCCTGGATGACGCGTTCGGTCATTCTCAGCGGTTATCCGCTGTTCCCCAGCACCGTGGCCGCCATGCCCGTCGATTGGCGTACCTCCACCGAACACGCGGACGCCGAGTATGCGCTGGCCGCACACTCCGCCAAGGCGTCGACAATGCTGGTCGAGGTCGTCGCTGGCCGCAACAAATGGGGTTGGCTTCCGCGCTGGTGGCGCATCAGCATCCGGGACCCATTCGACTTCATCATCCCGCTTGGGATCGCTCTTTTCTCGGGCGTAGCACTGTTGTGGGCACGACGCCGGCCGCCGCCGCCCAGCGCGTTCTGGATGCTGCCGCCGACACTGATTGCCGCACTTGCGTGGTTCTTTCTCGCGCCGGAAGGTCGTTATGCAATCGGCTTTTTCTGGGCCCTGGCGGGCTTGGCCGTCGCCGAATGGTGGAGGAGAGCGCCCTCGTCTGACGCTGCGCCGCGCCGGGTCGTACCGGTCGCCATTTTCGCTTCGGTCAGTACGCTCGTGATCGTTCCCGCATTACACATCCCGCTGGAGGCACCGGGGAGCGCCGGCAAGACGCTCGTGAAATCCGTAATTCGCATGTGGGATTCACGTGGTTGGTATAATCAGATCGCTCAGCCCAAGCTGATGCCCTACCGCACTGCAAGCGGGCTCATGGTCAGCGTACCGGAGGATCGGTGCTGGAGCGCGCCGGTACCTTGCACTCCGAACCCAGCTTCGACGCTCGAATTGCGTGATGCGACGAACATCCGACGCGGCTTCCGCGTGCGCGGTGCGTGGGCGATGGAGGATTGGCCCTTCAAATCGCGACCGGATTTTCTGCGCGCCTGGCGCGAATCGCGTCCCCGGTAGCACACATCCGCCTAACGAGCAGCGCGCACAGCGGCGTTTGCACCGTGCAATAGCTGACGCGCTTGCTGCACCTTCCGACACCTCCTGTCAGTCGATAGCTTGTCTCGCGTTCACAAGTAGTCAGCTCCGTACTCCACGAAACAGCACGCAATGGTCAACCTCATAACCGTCGTCGGCGCCGGAAATGTCGGCGCGACGGCTGCTCAACGTCTCGCCGAAAAAGAGCTCGCCAAAACCGTCGTACTGGTCGATGTCCTCGAGGGAATTCCGCAAGGGAAGGGACTGGACCAATGGCAGTCCGCGCCGATAGAGAATTACGACACGCGCGTCATCGGAACCAACAGCTACGAGGAGACGGCAGGATCCGACGTCGTCGTCATCACCGCGGGGATCGCCAGGAAGCCTGGCATGTCGCGCGACGATCTCCTCAACACCAACGCCGGCATTGTGAAGTCGGTGTCCGAACAGATCGCCCGCACGTCGCCGAATGCGATCGTGATCGTCGTTTCAAATCCGCTCGACGTGATGTGCTACGTCGCCAAGAAAGTCACCGGTTTCCCGCGCGAGCGCGTGTTAGGCATGGCCGGCGTGCTCGACACGGCGCGTTATCGCGCCTTCCTCGCCGAAGCGCTCAACGTCTCCGTGCGCGACATTCAGGCAATGGTGTTAGGCGGTCACGGTGACACGATGGTACCGATCGTGTCATACACGACGGTGAGCGGCATCCCCGTCACGCAGCTCATGGACCGCGCCAAGCTCGATGCGATTGTCGATCGCACGCGCAACGGTGGTGCGGAGATCGTGAAGCACCTCAAAACCGGCTCCGCATACTACGCGCCTTCCGCAGCTGCGGTGCAAATGGTCGAAGCGATCGTGCAGGACCAGCGTCGCATCCTTCCGTGTTCCGCCTGGCTCGAAGGCGAATACGGCATGTCCGGGCTCTACCTCGGCGTGCCGTGCCGCTTGGGAGAAGGCGGACTGCAGCAGATCCTCGAAGTCGAGCTCACGGCGGACGAACGTACCGCGCTCGAAAAGAGCGCCGAAGCCGTGCGCGACCCGATGAAGGTGATTGCGCTCTAGAACCTAACGTGGCGCAACCAAAACCGCCGATCGATAGCCGGCTTTCGGTCGATCGCATCGCCCACGCGTCGTCGGTCATCGACCCGGTGTTTCTGTGGTCGCCGCAATTTCACGCCGAGCCCCTGGATCGCCTAACGGGGGCTCGTGTGGTGGTGAAAGTCGAGACGATCAATCCCATCCGCTGTTTCAAGGGTCGCGGCACCGAGGTTTTCACCAGCACGGTGGCGCGCCGCAATAACGAAACACTAATCTGCGCGTCGGCTGGAAACTTCGGCCAGGCGCTGGCTTATTCGTGCCGCAAACGCGGCATCGCCTGCGAAGTCTTCGCCGCCGAGGCGGCGAACGAGCTCAAGGTCCAGCGCATGCGTGAGCTGGGCGCCACCGTGCGCCTCATCGGCCGAGATTTCGATGCGGCCAAGGCAGCGGCACGTGCGCACGCCGCGGAGAGCGGTGCCCGTTTTGTCGAGGATGGACGCGAGATCGAGATCGCGGAAGGCGCCGGCACCATCGCGGTCGAACTGCTGCGCGACAGCGTGCCCTTCGATGCGCTCCTGGTCCCGTTAGGCAATGGCGCGCTGATCACCGGCATCGGTGCGTGGACGAAACACCAGGCGCCGGCGACCGAGGTGATAGGCGTCGTGGCGCGCGGCTCCCCATCCATGGAGATCTCCTATCGGGCAGGGCGCGCGATCGAGACGCAGCAGTCGCACACAATCGCCGACGGCATCGAAGTACGCGTGCCGGTGCCCGAAGTCATGGGCGATCTGCGCGCAACGGTGGACGACGTGCTGCTCGTGGACGACGCGACGATCGTCGCGTCCATGCGCATGGTCTTCGAGTCGTTAGGGCTGATCGTGGAGCCGGCCGGTGTCGTCGGGTTGGCGGCGTTGCTCGCCTATCCGGATCGCTTCCGAGGCATGTCCATCGCAACGCCGTTGTGCGGTGGCAACGTCACGGCGGAGCAGGGCCGTAACTGGCTCTGGTCATGACGTTTGATTTGCGCGCAGGTACGCAGCACATTGCTGGGTCCACTTTCGGAGTCTGGCAATGCGCGGGCGCTGTGTTGCAACATGGGTTATGTGCTGCGCCGCCGTCGGCTGTGCGCGCTCGACGCAGGTAGCCGGGGCATCGCCAGTGGCTACGTTGCGCCGTGTGTCGGAGGCCTACAATCGTTCTGCGAACGCAAAGAGCGCCGACTCCATCGTGGCGTATTACGCGCCCAATGTGGTGAGCATGTCCCCGCAGGGACGCGCCCCCGTCTATGGCATCGCTGATAACCGGGCGGCATGGGCACGCCTCTTCCGTGGCGGCAATCCGGTACACACGATGACTACCGACAGCGTGGTCATCTCACGCGGCAACGACCTGGGCTATGTCACGGGCAAGTGGACCGTTGGTGTGGATACGCCTAACGGGCGCGCCGAGGCTGCTGGTGAGTATCTTGCCGTGTGGCGCTTGATCGACGGGCAGTGGAAGATTGCCGCCGTCACTGCCTACCAGTTTCGCTGACGATTACCGGCTGACGGTACTTGGTTGCGGTCGTCCCAGGCAGCTCGAGAGGGGCGGGATCCCGATGTCGAGCTGCAGAATGAGTTGTGCATCCGCGGCCGTCACCTGACCGTCGCAGTTGGCGTCGCCGTTCGTGAGGGCGGCCGTCGCGACAATCGGGAGGCTCACCAGCGATCGCAGAATGATGAGCGCGTCGCCGCTCGTTATGCTGCCGTCGCGATCGACGTCGCCGACCATGTCGCGCGTCGGCGTCACGATGAGTGTATCGATGTAGCGCGCCGGCGAGCCGATCATCGCGTCCGCATGAACGGTGATGGTGTCAATGTACGTGCCTGGCGCGAGGTCGCCGGTAGCGCGCGACCAGCGGAGGACATTGCTTCCCGTGCCGCTTCCTGTGCTCGTGAAAGCGTCCTGCGCGTGGAACGCGATGCGCATGGTCGTCGCGGTCGCGGTCCACAACCGCGTGCGTCCGGTCGGTCCAAGCAACTGCACGTAGAGCGAGTCGCTGCGCTGCCGAGTGCCGCGCGCGAGCGCATCGCGGCCGCCGTTGGCGCTCAG
>JBFMFA010000273.1:0-5188 GCA_040753195.1 Gemmatimonadota bacterium
GAGCACATCGCTTTCGTTGCGAGGCCGGCCGGCGGTGCGCGTGACGTCGCGATACGGTGGCGCGGCGAGGTCGCCCGTATCGCGGGCGCCTAACCGTGACGTTAGGCCCCGCTCGCGTAAGGCGTTAGGCGCGCGATCGAGGCGCCGCGGCGTGCCATCGTCGTACGGGCGGATGCCGATGTTTGTTGCCGCCCCCACAATTGTGATACGTCGAGACATATGGCCGGGTCCGCTTTCTGAAAGGCTATGACCTGCAAAACGTGTTTTGATGGTGATACGACTCATATCACCTGTCAAGAACCTTTTGCTGGTGACAAGGCCCGGCCTGCTGTACCTTGGACGGTGTGAGTGAGCACCGTTTCATGCTCGTGGGCGGCCATCCGGTCCTCGACTTCGTCAATACGATTCATGACTGGACCGTACCGGAACCGCGCGACTACATCGCGACCGTCGATGATGCCCTGCGCTTCGGCGGCGTAACGAGTCTGCTCTCGATGTTCGAGGCGCGGCGCCTTCGCGCGGAAGTCGGCAGCGCTGAGCTCCGGCGGCTGCGCGAGTTGCGAGCGCGGCTCGAGCGCATCTTTCGCTCGCTCGTGATAGCCCGGGCACCGCTGGCCGAGGATCTCGCCGCACTGGCGCGCGAGGCTGCTGATGCGGCGCGGGCTACCACTCTGCGCGCCGCGCCTGATCGTATCGAACGCAGCATCGACCCGGCATCGGCGGGCGGCGCGGTCCTGCGCTGGCGCATTGCGGAAGGCGCGATTGCGCTGATGACATCGGAGATGCTGCGTCGATTGAAAACGTGTCCGTCGTGCGGGTGGTTCTTTCTCGATACCAGCAAGAACAGCTCGCGACGCTGGTGCAGCATGGCGACATGCGGCAGCACGTCCAAGTCGCACCGCTACTATTGGAGAACCAAAGCTCAGACGCGCGTTAGGCAACGCTCTGCCGGGTCACGCGGTGCGTTGGATACCGCGTCGAATTGACATCGATCACGCGATATGCACCCTCGGATCCTCGAATTACTCAAGTACATCGATGCGCAGGACACCCGCCTGCGCGAGACCTTCGCGCTCGTGCCGCAGGAGCGGCGGACCGAGCGTCCGGCCCCGGATCGCTGGTCGGCCGTCGAAATCGTGCAGCACTGCGTGTTGGTCGAGCAGCTCATTATCACGCTGCTGCATGGGCTCGTGGAGCGCGCGCGGGCGCTGCCGCCGGAGTCGGATGACAGCGCGTTGCTTCCCATGAAGTCGGTGGCGCGCGTTGAGATTCGGACGCACCGCGTGCGCACGGTGCCTCCGGCCGAACCGGCAGATGCTCAGCCAGCACGGATTTGGAATGACTACGCCGCTGCACGCGCCCGTCTCAAGACGCTGATCGCGGCCGCCGATGGTCTCGCGTTAGGCCACGTCACCGCGCCACACCCTTACCTCGGAGAGTTCACCGGCTACGAATGGATCGCGTTTGCCGGATCGCATGCCGCACGGCACGCCGACCAGATCCGTGAGATGACCAGTTCGCTGGACGTGCCTAAAAGCATGCGCGGCCCAATCATTTATACTCCGCGTGGCGTAGGTTGCTCACCTCGAGGATTTCTATGGCACGGGTAAAGCCGGTCGATTTCGCAACGGCCGAAGCGAGTCAGCGGCTGGCGTACGAAGACCATGAGCGCCTTCACGGTCGCATGACCAACATGAAGCGGACGTTGCTGCATTCGCTGCCGTCCTTTCACGCGTTGATGGAGTGGTACACGCTGCGGGACACGGTGCGACCATTCCTGGGCGAGCGTGGCGCCACGATTTTCTCTCATGCCATCTCGGCGGAGACGGACTGTTTGATCTGTTCGACCTTCTTCCGCCGTATCCTCATCGACGCTGGCGAGGATCCTGACGCCCTCACGCTTGATGCACGCGATGAAGTGCTGGTCGCTTTCGGACGGCAACTCGCCGAAGACGCCAAGGGCGTGGATGACGGGCTATACGAACGCCTAACGCGGCACTTTTCGGAAGCGGAGATCGTGGCACTGACCGCCTTCGGAGCGGTCATGCTGGCGACGAATGTCTTTAATGACGCGTTGCGCGTTGACCTTGACGTGTATTTGGAGCCGTATCGCGCCAGACGCGCCGTCGGCCCCCACCAAGACACTATATAGTCCTATCGGTACAGCTCTCCTTCTCGCGGGGAACAGATCGTGCGCGTCATCAGCCTCGTCGTTTTCGTTGTCATTGGTGCACTGGTTGCGTTCCTTACACGCGCCTCCAGTCTCAATCCCATCGTCGGCTATCTCATCGCGTTTCTCGCAGCGCTCGCGGCGGCCTTCTTCATCGAGCGTCTCGTGGCTGCCCGAACGAAGCGACCAGTGGAGACAAACAAGCGGTGACGCCGGAGGACAACGATGGGCGAGTTTGACGGCAAGGTCGCGTTCATAACGGGAGCGGCGCACGGACAGGGCCGCGCAACGGCGTTGGCGTTGGCGCAGCACGGCGCGCGGATCGCCGCCTACGACATCGCACGACCGTTGAGTTATCCCAACTACCAGTTGGGCACGCCTAACGACCTCGCGACACTGGCACGCGGCTGTCGTGAACTGGGCTCCGAATGCCTAACGCTCGCTGGCGACGTGCGCGACGACGACGCTATTCAGCGCGCCGTCCAGACGACATTGGATCAACACGGTCGCATCGATATCCTGTTCAACAACGCGGGCATCTGCGGCTACGGATTGTCGCACGAGTTGACGGAGGCCGAGTGGGATGCGATGCTCGACATCAACCTGAAAGGGGCCTGGCTCGTGGGGCGCCGCATCATCCCGCACATGATCGCGCAGCGCGCCGGCGTGATTCTCAATAACGCGTCGATTGCCAGCTTTCGCGGCATGAACCGGTTGAGCCACTACGCCGCGTCCAAGTGGGGGCTCGTCGGTCTGACGAAATCGTGGGCCGTCGAGCTGGCGCCGTACAACATCCGCGTGAACTCCATCCATCCGACGGGGGTGAACACGCCGATGAACGATGGGCTGGCTCAGATGGAGGGCCTAACGCCGCGCGAAGTGGCGGAACGCTCAGCCGGAAACCTGCTTCCCGTTCCGTGGATCGAACCGGAAGATGTGGCGAATGCCGTGCTGTATCTCGCGTCCGATCGCGCGCGGTACGTCACCGGCTCTACGTTCGTTATCGACGCGGGGTTGCTCACGCGTTAACAGCGCCTTCGTTTTCATGCCGCCGACGGATCGTAGGTGGCATGCGTCCGTCAGCGTCGAAGCTGCAACGGTGTACGCGGGCTCCTGCCCGAAACGTTAGGCAACGCCCGCGCCGGTGCCGCTGGCATCATCACGACACCAGCCGAGGAGCGCACAGTGCTTCCGTGAGGTCCCACGTTGACATACTCCTGGCGCGGTGGCGCGTCGCGGTATAGACGCACGGTGCCCTGCTTGCCGCGGTCGACAATCACCCGCCATACGACGCGATCGCGGAAATAGGTCTTCAGCCGGTCGTCCTTCTCCGAACTGAGTGAACGCGCCCAGATCACAGGTGCCTTCAAAAACTCCGCGCCATTGTACACCCATTCGTGATCGACGTCGTGCTCGGCTCCGTACTGGACGATGACGAGGTGCTGGCCTCCCTTGGACGTCAGCGCGCGCCTGATGGAGTCCTGCTGGACGTACCAGGGCGCCGGGCCGGAGCGGCGCTCTGCGACGAGGCGGATCGGCGCGAGCGCCGCCGACGCGACAGCGACCAGCAGCACGAGCCCCACGAGCATCGGTCCTGTCCGAAAACCTTGCGCGCGCATCTGCCAGAGGCGGTGGGCGCCGGCGGTGAGCACGATCGCCCAGGGGGCCACCATCGGTGAGATATAGTGCGGGAAATACCATGATGTGAGCAGCGCGCCGCCGACGACGATTCCCGACGCTGCCAGCGGCAGCGCCAGCACTCGCAGGAGACCCGACGTCAGTGCGACCACCACGAAGATCAGCGTTAGGCCCGGCACGAGGAAGCGCTTGATCTCGACGATGCGATCGAGCTCCGCTTTCATGGCCACCGTCGGCGAACGCCAGGGACTCGTTTCCTTGTATTCCGTGTAAAAGCGCCGCAGCTCTTCGTTAGGATGGTTCACCGGCGTGCGGCTTCCTTCAAACGCCCAGATCGGCACGTCGCTATACTGTTTTTCATGTTCGGCGTAGGGCATGTGTAGCGGGTGCCCAGTAACGCGCGTGTTGTACAGGACGAAGAACGCAGCGAAGCACGCCATCACGGCCGCAGCGGGTGCCGCGACGCGCGTCACACGCCAGCTGGCTGTGGTTAGGCGATCTCTGACGAGCCAGTGAGCAACGACAATCAGAGCCGGAATCGAAGCCAGAAAACCTTCGAAGGGACGGCTCAGGGCCAGCATGCCGAGACCTAACGCGAACACGGCCCCGAGGAGCGGTGTCGGGCAGCGCGTGATGCGGCGCACCGCGCCATACAGCAACGCGGCGCCGGTCGCTGTAACGTTGCCGCCCCAGTACGTCGACATCCAGTAGCCCATGTTGTCGCCGGCGGCCAACGTGAGCATCAGGAGCATGCTCCCGAAGACCGCCCACTTCAGACGGAACCAACCGAGTAACATCCATGTCAGCGCGGCGGCGAGAAGCGCGGTGCTGAGCCACACGCCGACAATGGGCTCGCCCGTCAGGCGTTGGCCTAACGCGAGGATGAGACCCTGAGCCGGCGGGTATTTGGACGCATACGAGGGCTCGACAAGAATGTGAAATGTCTCGAACGATTCCGGGAATGGAGGAATCGGATTGGCGAGCCGCCCGCGGGAGAATGTGTCGGCGGCCAGGAGATAACTGCGCTCGTCGTGCACGTTCCCAAGCGCAGGCCATCCGCGGCCGAAGGTGAGGATGACGGCCATGACAAAGGCGACCGCGGCCGTAGCCAACATCGCCGTGCCGGGAGACGCAATCGTGCGCCGCACCCACGCGGCCCTGAATAGACGTTTACTGAATGACAGCATATTCCCAAATCCACGCTGCTGAGCTCCGGCGCGCTGTGATGCGAACCACAGACGCCGAGAATTGATCAAACGTTAGGCACGTCTCGCGGTGCGACGGTGTGGTCGCGTATGGATGAGCTGCGAGCGCCTAGAAAACGCGCGTTTCAAGTCTCGGGCCATACCCGGACGCGCACGCCACGCCGCGGCGTACCGG
>JBFMFA010000274.1:0-5174 GCA_040753195.1 Gemmatimonadota bacterium
ACTGGAGGTTCCACAGGCGCCGGACGCTTGGTGGCAATCGATCTCGAACACCTGTGGGCGAGCGTTCCAACGCGGCTTATCAATGACACGATCCATGGCTTGGTGGGAACCCCTACCGCGCTCTGGTTCGATGGCCTTCCAGGCAACGGACCGAACAGCGTCCTAACGAGAGTTCCGTACGACAGCGTCCCCGAGCGTTGGTTCTCTCCGATTGCGGGGCGCGGTTCGCGCCCCGCGCTGAAGTTCCGGCTCGCGCAAGCCGCAATTATCCGCGTGAGCCGCATGGCCGGCATTCCGTTTCCGAAACCTGAGTGGGTCCGTCTCGATCAAGCAGCGGTGATCGCGCGTTGGGCACAGTCGGCTCTAGAAAGGGAAGGACGTTGCACCATCAAGACACTGGTCAGCCGCGCCCTTCGCATCTGTCTGGCCGCGGAAGAACTGGGGATCGACCTAACGGGAGCGGTGATCTCCGGTGGTGGCGAACCACCGACGCCGGCGAAGGTGAGCGCTGTCCGCCGCACCGGCGCCCGGTGGATTTCCAACTATGTCATGCAGGAAATCGGTGCCGTGGGCTGCTGCTGCGCGAACGCTGCGGACGAGAATGACCAGCATCTGCTTGTCGATCACATCGCGCTCATCACGCACCCCCGACCGGTCCCCGGCTTCGACGTGACCGTCGACGCGTTCCAGTGCACCACGCTCCTCCCCTCGGCGCGCAAGGTGATGTTGAACGTGGAGCTGGACGACTATGGTATTGTCGAGGAGCGCGACTGCGGATGTGTGTGGCAGGAGTTAGGCTTTCGCACGCATCTGCGCGGCATCCGCAGCTTCCGCAAGCTGACTGGGGAGGGGATGACGCTGATCGGCACCGACATGGTTCGCATTCTCGAAGAGGATCTGCCGCAGCGGTTCGGCGGCAGTGCGCTCGATTATCAGCTGCTGGAGGAAGAGGACGAACGAGGTTTCACACGTTTAAGTGTGGTCGTGAGTCCCGACATCCCCCTCTCGAACGAGTCGGACGTCATCGACGTAGTTCTAAAGGCGCTGGAATCTGCCGGCCACGCCGCGTCGCTTTCGCGAACGATATGGGGCCAGGCGCAAACGCTGCGTGTGCGGCGAATGCATCCGGTCTGGACGAAACGAGGAAAACTCATGCCGCTGCACATGGAGCGCCTCACGAGAGATCCTCAATGATCGGGCGGACCGTCGCCGCCGTAGTGCTCTCCGTCGCAACGCTCGCGTGTGACCGCGCGGCACCTAACGAGAAGCGCGTGAGTTTGAAGATTGGCGTGCGGCCCTTGCTCACCGTGGCGCCGGTCTACATTGCCCATGCGGCCGGGCTCTACGCCGAGCAGGGGCTCGACGTCGAGCTGGTGTCGATCGAAGGCGTGTCGTCCTCGGTACCGCTCCTGATCCAGGGGAAGATCGACGTCCTCCCGGGTCCCGTCAGTCCGAGTCTCTTCAACGCCATTCATCGCGGCGGACGACTGCGCATCGTCGCTGACAAGGGGCAGTACTTCAGGGACGATTGCTCACAAAGCGTATTCGTCAAATCGCCGGCGTACGCCCAGCGTGGTGGTCAGCCGCGGCGAGTTGGTCTCATGAAAGAGACGTTCAACCGTATGTTCATCGAGCGCGCACTGACGACCAACGGTGTCAACCTGGATTCCGTCGAAGCATTTTACTTACCGAAAGCTGCCGAATACGACGCGATTGTATCAGGTCGCATCGACGCTGCGAATCTGGGTGATGTGTGGCTCGTTCGAGCGCTGGCCAAAGGCGCCGTGCCTTGGGTGCGCGTGAATGAACTGATGGCCGGGGTCCAGTTTTCCGTCTTCTCGTATGGGCCGCGACTACTCGACGAGGAACCCGACGTCGGCGTTCGGGTTGCGCTTGCACACTTGAAGGCGATGCGGCTTTATAACGAGGGGAAGACGGATCGCAACCTCCAGATCATGGCGCGAACGTTAGGTGCCTCTCCCGACGAGCTGCGCAACGTGTGCTGGCCTCGCATGCGCGAAGACGGTGTGATCGATACCACCAGTCTCGTCGAGTTTCAGAAATGGGCGCTCGCGCGCGGCGAACTGGATGCCGTCATCCCCGGGTCGCAGTTCTGGGATGCGCGCTTTGTCGAAAAGGCGAATGAGTTGCTCAAACGCGAGCAATGACGCTCGCGTTTTCCTGCCACGGACTCTCGCACAGCTATCGCACCGTTGGCGGCGGCGAGCTGCTTTCGTTGAAGGATGTTTCGTTCGACGTCCATGCCGGCGAGTTCCTCAGCATCGTGGGACCAAGCGGGTGCGGGAAGACGACGCTTCTGCGCATCATCGCGGGACGCATCGCACCTTTCGCGGGCACGGTCCGTTTCCCTGACGGAAGTGATGCGGGTCGACGAAAAGTTGGCGTCGTTTTCCAGGAGCACGGCGTCTTTCCCTGGATGACCGTGCAAGACAACGTCGCCTTTGGTCTGGCGATGCGTGGCGTGCAGCGCAAAGAACGCCTAACGCGCGCGCGATCATTCATCGATCGCGTGGGACTTTCGGCGTTCGCAACGAGCTTCCCGCACGAATTATCGGTGGGAATGCGCCAGCGAGTTGGAATTGCGCGTGCCTTTGTGTCCGAACTTCCCATTCTGCTGATGGACGAGCCATTCGGTGCGCTCGATGCTCAAACGAAGCTCGTGCTGCAGGAGGAACTGCTGCGCATTTGGCGCGATGACAAGAAAGTCGTTGTTTATGTCACACACGACATCGACGAAGCGATTCGTCTGGGCGACCGCGTGCTCGTTATGAGCGGTCGTCCGGGTGCCATCCGCGAAGACCTTCCCGTGCCACTCGCGCGGCCGCGCGACCTAACGCATCGCGGCACGGAAACCGCAGCGCTGGCGGCGAAAATCTGGCAACTGCTGGAAGCTGAAGTCCGCGGCAGCCTCGCCGTGCGGACATGACAAGCGTGGCGCCGGCATCCAGACGCGCGCCGCGCGAGGGCGGCATTTGGATATCGCTCGTCGCCGTGGCTGCAACGGTTCTCCTGTGGGAAGCTCTCGCGCGTGTTGGCGTGCTATCCACGGTTCTGTTCTCCTCACCCTCCGTGATTGCGACGACTCTCGTTCAGTCGATTGCGAGCGGTGAGATGATCAGTCATGCCGTCGCGACCATGTGGCGCACGGGCGCGGGGCTGGTCCTCGGCGCTGTGCCGGGTTTACTGCTTGGTCTCGCCATGGGCTGGTCACGTACGCTGCGACGTACGCTGGATCCGCTGCTCGCCGCGATCCATCCCATTCCGAAGATCGCCATCCTGCCGCTCATCATGATCTTCCTCGGCGTCGGAGAATCGTCACGCATCGCCGTCGCCGCCGTGGCCGCGTTTTTCCCTCTGCTCATCAACGCGATGGCGGGCGTTAGGCAGATCAATCCACTGTATTTCGAGGTCGCCGAGACATACGGCGCGTCGAAGCTCAAGCTGTTCACGCATGTCGTCATCCCCGGAAGTCTGCCGCTGGTGCTCAGCGGCATGCGGCTCGCCGCGAACGTCACGCTGCTTGTTACGATTGCCGCGGAAATCGTCATGGCAGAACGCGGACTGGGGTCGCTGGTTTGGCTGGCGTGGGAAACGCTTCGTGTGGAGCTGCTGTACGCCACACTCATCGTGATCGCGTTGCTCGGCGTGGCCCTGACAGGGAGCCTCAGCGCGCTGCGGCGTCGTCTTGTCCCCTGGCAGATCGACGTGGCGAGTGCGCGGTGACGTGTCACCGCCTAACGTGACCATAAGGTGACAGAGCCCGGTCTCGAGCGCCCCTACTTCGATACGACGTCGGTCCGCGCCGAGCTGCGAACGCGGACGGTCCGTTCCGTTTTTAGTGCGGTGACCGGACGCGGACTGTCTCTCATCCTCAACCTCGTTTCAGTGACGGTGCTCGCGCGGCTCCTGGTGCCGGCCGACTTTGGCGTGATCGCCATGGTGACGCCGGTAGCCACCGTGGCGAGCATGACCCTCAATCTGGGGATCAACTTCGCGTTGCTGCATGAAGAAGACGTCAACGACGTTCAGATCACGCGGCTCTTCTGGATCGCACAGGCATCGAACGTCGTCACACTCGGCGCGATGGCGTTGCTCGCACCGATGCTCGTTTGGCTGTATCGGGAACCGCGCGTGGCGGCCGTTACGATGATCTGGGCTGTCAGTTTGGGGATGCAGGGGCTTGGCGCCGCGCACGAGGCGATCCTGAAGCGGCAGCTGCGCTTCGGTTGGCTGACGTTCTTTCAGGTGGGCGGCCTCGCGTTAGGCGTTGTTCTGGCGATCGTCGCCGCCTCGCGGGGAGCGAAGCACCTTGCGCTAATGTTGCCGATCGTTGCCGCCGATGTAGCGCGCGGTGCCGGCGCATGGATGCTTTGCTCCTGGCGCCCGCGCTGGGTGGCGCCGCGCAACTGGCTCGATCCAGCCGTGCATAAACTGGTTTCGTATGGTTCGCATCTCTCAGCGTACCGGGGCATCTACTGGGCGGGCCGGCAGGCCGATCGTTTCATCGTTGGATATATCGCGGGTGCCAGCACCGCCGGTCTGTACGACAGTGCGCGGCGCTGGTCCTGGTATCCGTTTCAGGAGCTGTTTCAGTCGCTCACGGATGTCGCAGTGGCGTCGTTGAGTCGAGCGCGAGCGGACGCGGAGCGTTTCCGCATGTTCTGGCGCCGAGGGCTGACCGCATTTCTCGCGTTACCGCTGCCGGCGACGGCGTTCATTTTCGTCGAGGCGGATCATGCGGTGCGTGTGGTGTTGGGTGCGCGTTGGCTCGACGCCGTGCCGCTGGTGCGCATCATGTGCATCAGCGCGTTCATCGGGAGTGTGAGCCGCCTAACGATGTGGGTGTATACCGCGGAGGGGCGCACGCAACAGCAGCTGCGTTGGGGACTGATCACGACGCCGGTGATGCTCACGTGCGTGGTGATCGGCGCGACGCGCGGCGCGACCGGTGTGGCGTGGGCCTTTGCCATTGGCGTGGCGATCCTAACGATTCCGACGTTGGCATATTGTCTCCGCGGCTCAGCGCTCACGTGGGGTGACTTCGGCGCCGCCGTCTGGCGACCCGTGGTGTCGTCGCTGGTCGCGGCCGCGGTCTCGGTGAGCGTGCGCCCGGTCGTTCCCGTGCCGGGATTTCTGATCGCGGAGTTCGTGCT
>JBFMFA010000275.1:0-5164 GCA_040753195.1 Gemmatimonadota bacterium
GATCGCGTCCGACATCATCTTCACGCGCTCCGGATCCTTGGCGTCCCTCACATCGCGATCGACGGTTCTGGCCAGCGCGTTGAGGGCGTCGCGCCGTGCCTTCCCGCTTTGCGCTTCGGCGGTGTCCAGCGCACTCCCGATGGCGGTCGTCCGTTCGGCCGCGAGGCCTTGGTTGCGCACCAGCTGATCGAGGTACGAGCGCACAACCGGGAATGCCGCGGGCCACTCGATCTTCGGCTGGCTCTGTGGATTGTACTCCGTGAACCTAACGAGCTTCGCCGCCTCGATTTCATTCTTCGAAAGATTCTCACTCGGCGTCAACTCGAGGATATCGAAGCCGCGATCCAGCTCTGACGAATAGATGTACCCGTTCCAGTAGTACGCGCCCCACGAGCCGCCGATCGTCCCGCGACCGCGACCACCCGGCGACGCGGTGACAGGCACGTCGACGCCCGGCGGGGGATCGATGGAACCGCGATCGAAGTACGCGAGCTCTGTCGGATTATCAGAATTGCTGAAGTCCATGACGCTCACGCCGCCCTGATACCAGCCTTGGACCATGATGTCGCGACCGGGGACGGGGATGAGACCACCGTTATGCGAAACGCAGTTCTCTTCCGCCGTCTGCGCTGAGGGAATCTTGAAGTAGGCGTGCTGCTTGAACTGCTTCTTGTTGTCGACGCTGAGAATCGTGTTGCCGCCCATCTCCATCATCGAGTTGGCCTGACACATCGGCGACGTTCCGCCACCCCACTCGTCGGTGAACACAACTTTCTTGCCGTCGTTGCTGAACACGGCTGTGTGCCATAACGAGAAATTGGTATCAGACTGTGCCGCGAGCCGTTTCGGTTTTTCTGGATTGGAGATGTCGACAAGCAAGCCATAGCTGCCGCACGCACCGGCGAGCAGCTTCGCTTCTGGGTACGCTGTTACGTCGTGGCAGTTGCGCGGACCTGTCGGGCGCGGTGCCGGTCGCGTGGAGTCACCAGCCGGCCGTCCACGACCGCCTGCCTGACGAGAAGCGGCCCGCGGTGCTGGGTCCAGACCCGTGAAGATGCGTGCGCCGGTTACGACTTCTGCTTTTTCCGGTGCCCGCAAATCCACTTTGATAACGTCGAGGCG
Organism: Gemmatimonadota bacterium; assembly: GCA_040753195.1. Classification (GTDB taxonomy): domain Bacteria; phylum Gemmatimonadota; class Gemmatimonadetes; order Gemmatimonadales; family Gemmatimonadaceae; genus DASYRX01. The sequence goes on from JBFMFA010000275.1 coordinate 1,123, forward strand.
GAACAGTGAATTGGTTTCGTCGGCAGGGTCGTCACCGTTCTTGCAGCCGGGGACGATCGAATCCGGGCGCGCCGCCTGGCTGCCGGAGACGTAGATGTAGATGATGTTCTTGTCTTTGTAGTGCGGGACGATCGTGTGCGTGTGCGATCCTTTGCACGTTTGCACGTTTTTCACCAGTCGCGGATTCGCCGGGTCAGATACGTCGTAAATGCGGACGCCGGCCATGTGGTCGCGCAGATTTTGCACGCCGCCCTTGGCGCAGTCGTTTCGGTTGCCGCCGCCTTCGGCGGAGAGGAAGAGCAGGTTACCGTAAATGGACGGATCACCCTGACTCGTTATGCACGACACGGCCGAGACGACCCTGGGCTTGGCCGGATCGCTCACGTCCCAAATGGTGAAGCCGGCGAAGTTGCCTTGGTAGACGTATTTGTCTTTGAAGGCGAGGTCGGAGTTGATAAACGCGAGGCCTCGCGCCGTATCGAAGGCTGCCGGCTTCTGCGAGAACGACACAAGGCGCATGCCTTTCGTGACAGTGTCGGCGTCAAGGCGACCTGGCTTGAGCAGACTGCGCGGATCGCGTGGGTTGGGATACGTCTGCGCAACAACGACTGAGGGAATCGTTAGGGCGGCGAAAAGTGCAAGGACCCTTCCAACGTTGTGCATCTGATTGGCTCCAGGAGCAGGCGTGAGGCGTGAGGCGTGAGGCGTAAGGCGTAAGGTGTAAGCGCCTTGGCGCGCTACTTAGGTGGTATCTGCGCGAGCATTTGTCGCATGGCGCCGATTTCGGCGGTTTGCACAGTTACGACGTCGTTGGCAAAGACGTTCACGTCGACTTCCTGGCCGGCGCCCGGCGTGTCGAAGAGGTCCTTCACCATCTGCAAGGCGCCCTCGTGGTGCATGATCATGTATTCCAGGAATTTGCGATCGAACTCAACGCCGGTCGCGGCATCCAGGTCGTTGAGCTGCGCCTCAGTTAGCATCCCCGCCATCTTCATCGTGCGCCATGACGAAGTGTCCGGCGCAGTCTGACCGTTGTCGAGGAGCCAGAGCTGCATGATGCGGATTTCGGCGACCTGCGACTGGTCGATTTTGGTGGCCAGCTTGATGAGCCGCGGACTCGCCTTATGCGCCTCTGCCATGCGCGACATATGGATGGCTTGAGCATGGTGGGCGATCATCCCCTGCATGAATTCGACGTCGGCTACCGTATAGATGGCCCCTGCGGGGACCTTGATGTTGCCGCCGTGGCCGGCGTGCTGAGCCCGCACAGGCGCGGATGCCAGCGCGAGCGTCGCGAAAGCGAGGGTAGAAGCTCGAAGTAGGGTCACAAAGCTGATCGGGAGGGCTACGGGTAAGGACTACACTGGATACGCTACGCAGTTGCACGGCGTTGTGGCAACTGCGAACGGGACTGCTCGCGATCGACCCCCGGAGGGTCTGATGGTGGCGGACAGACTCCGTACAGCGTGACGAGGCCTGCGCCTCATCTCGTTAGGTGATAGCGCTACGCGAATTGATGGGCGTTGCGTTAGGCGAGGGGCCCTGGAACCCCGCGCACATTGTTTATGATCCGGACAGTCGCTGGGTCAGTCCATGTGAATAATGCCACGCTTGAGCGCTACGGTGACAGCGGACGTGCGATCGTCGACCGAGAGCTTAGATAGGATGTGCATGACGTGCACCTTGACCGTTGCCTCTGTTCTCCCGATCGCGTCTGCGATCGCTCTATTGCTGAGACCCTTCGCCATAAGCTCGAGCACTTCCAGTTCGCGATCGGTTAGCTCAATGCGCGGAGTAAACTCAGCGAGTTTTTGAGCCACGTCCGGTGGGACAACGCGCCCACCCCGATGCACTGATCGAATCGCGTCAGCGATTTGGTTGCGCAGCGCATCTTTGATCAGATATCCGCGGGCACCTGCCTGCAAAGCGCGATGGATATCGACATCACCTTCGTACGTCGTTAGTGCAATGATGCGTGCGTCAGGGAACTCAGCTGTGATGATCTCCGTTGCCTTGGCGCCACCCATGATGGGCAAGCTGAGATCCATCAGCGTAACATCAGGTCTATGCGCGCGAAAGAATTCGACTGCTTGCGCACCGTCGGCGGCCTCCGCAACGAGTTTGAAATCACTGTAATAGTTGAGCAGCGCGGCCAATCCATCGCGAAAGATCGGATGGTCGTCCACCGTCATCACGCGAATAACGGAATCCGCTGTCACGGACCTTGTCGACCTATGAAGACCGCCATGGACCCAATGCTCGCGCACCGTGGCAGCAGCGACAATACGCCTTTTAGTTAGTCTTTTTGCGTGCCGTCTTGTCATCCACCGCCGACCTGATCGGCAGCCACAGGGAGACGGTAGTACCGCGACCGGCCACCCCGTTGATCTCCAGCGATCCGCCCGCCAATCGTGCCCGTTCGCGCATACCTGATAATCCCCAGTGACCAGTAGCTCTCGCCTCGGACTCAGCTCGATCATCGAAACCGGTGCCGTCGTCGCGCACATGGAATTCAACGCGGTCATCGGAGTACACCAGTTCGACCGCGATATCGCTCGGCTTGCCGTGCCGCAACGCGTTCACAATGGCCTCGCGTCCGACGCGAAATACCGTTGACTCAATGAGTGGTGAAAGTCGGCGCGGGCGCCCCTGCACGGCGAAACTCAACTTGACACTCGATCCATCGATGGCAGTGCGCGCAACACCCTCGAGCGCGCCGGGGAGATTGTGATCGCCTAACTCCGGTGCACGCATGTCCCAGATCGCGTGCCGAGCGTCACGCATTGTCGCATCTGCAATTGTCAAGATGCGCGACAAACGGTCGGATATTGTTTGCGGCGAGTCCCCTAACGAGTGCTGTACCGCTTGCAGCTGAAGAGTCACGCCGCCGAAGCCCTGCAACAGAGTATCATGCAGCTCTCTTGCTACACGCGTCCGCTCGTCCAGCGCCGCATCGAATCGAGCGTGCAACTCTACCTCGCGGTGCTTCGCGCGTTGTTGCACTACGGCGTACACCACCAGCGGACCTCCACCAACCACCAATAAGAGAACCAGACCACGGAAGACCGTGGTTTGATACCACATGGGCATGACGCCTAACGATAGCGTCGCCTCACGGACCGACGGCACGCCGTCTTCGTTCCAGGCGCGTACGTGAAAAAGAAAGCGGCCCGGTTTGAGGCGCGTGTAGGTAGCAATGCGCTCTGGTCCCGCTTTCACCCACGTGTGATCGACGCCGTCCAGCAAATACTCGATACGGACGCGTTCAGGGATGCGGATGCTGGGAGCGCTCACATGAATTTCCACACGATCCGTACGCGGCGGAATGACAATCCCCGATCCGACGTCCCTCAGGCGCCGTCCATCCGCGACGACTTCCTCGGTGTGCGCAAACGGTGCAACCCCGTTCACTCTGTCGTATGATCGGTCGTAGACCGCGAGGCCTCCTGGAGTGCTGAACCAAAGCCGACCATCGCGTGCTGCAAAAACCGCAAACTTATTTGCGAACGTGAGTCGCCCGATGCGCAATCCGTCTGCCGCTGAGAACGAGCGCATCGTTGGCTCAGGACCGCGACCGTCCGCGTAAGCGTGTAGCGCTGCGAGCGAGGTCCTCGTGACGCCACCGCCGGTCGCAATCCACAAGTGACCGTCGTGAACAACCATGTTGACAGAGCCCGGTCGCATTAAAGGTGGCATCTCCGACAACGCGACACGTGTCACGGCACGTCCAATCACCCGGTACAAATTCTGGCGTGTAGCAAACCAAAGAGTGTCGCCGCCCTCGGCGACGATTTCTTCAGCTCGAGCTGCGGGCGACTCGGTTAACGCTGCGCGCCACGCGATGCTGTCGTTGGCCATCTGGTAGAGATAGGGCGCGGTCAGATCGTTCACCCAGACATAACCGCGTCCGTCCTCCACAATGGAGTTGGACAGACTTGCACTCGGTCTTTCGTCCGGCGGGCCAACTGATCGGTAGTCGCCTTTTCGCAGTCGCGTAAGTCTCGGCGTGCCGACCCCACCGAGCGCGAACCACTTGGTGCCG
>JBFMFA010000276.1:0-5160 GCA_040753195.1 Gemmatimonadota bacterium
CACAACCTCGACGTCACGGTCTGCGGCGAAATGGCGTCCCAACCGCTCATGGCCTTCGCCCTGCTCGGTCTCGGTGTGCGTATACTGAGCGTGAACCCACATTCCGTGCCACTCGTCAAACACATCGTCCGCGGCGTCAGCGCCGCATTCGCGGCCGAAGCCGCAACGGCCGCGACGAAGGCGCGCACCGCGGCCGAATCCGAGTACCAGTTACGCTTCCGCCTCGCCGCAGCCTTCGGTGATGCGCCGTTCCTGCGCGATGGGTTGATGTGACGATACAGCTAGTTGATAGTTGATAGTTGCTAGTTGATAGCGGGATTGGAGCGCCTCGTAGTGGCCTCCTATCAGCCATCAACTATCAACTATCAACTAGTTTGTAGGCTCTCTTTTTGCGTTGGACCAGCGCGACTCTTACCCCCAAACATCTCGTGGCTGACCGTCACCTTTTTACCTCCGAATCGGTAACCGAAGGGCACCCGGACAAGATTGCCGACCAGATCTCCGACGCGGTGCTCGACGCCATCCTCAAGGAGGATCCTAGCGCGCGCGTGGCGTGCGAGACGATGGTCACGACGGGCTTGGCCCTCATCGCTGGCGAGATTACGACCTCGGCGTACGTGCACCTGCCTGACGTGGTGCGCGGTGTGATCAAGTCGATCGGCTATACGGACGCGGCGTATGGTTTCGACTATGAGACGTGCGCCGTGATGAGCACGATCGATCGGCAGTCTCCCGACATCGCGATGGGCGTCGACACCGGTGGCGCCGGCGATCAAGGGATGATGTTCGGGTACGCGAGCGACGAAACGCCCGAGTTGATGCCGATGCCGATCCAGCTCGCGCACCGACTCACGCAGCGACTCTCTGAGTTGCGCAAGAACGGCGCACTGCCGTGGCTACGCCCGGACGGAAAGACGCAGGTCTCCGTGGCGTACGAAAGCGATCGTCCGGTCGCCGTCGAAACAGTCGTCGTTTCGACGCAACACGATCCCTCGATAGGCAACGATCAAATCCGCGAGGCCATCATCGAAGAGGTCGTGAAGCCGGTTATCCCGCGCGAGTTCATGGCGCCTAACGTGGTTTACCACATCAACCCGACCGGCCGCTTTGTGATCGGTGGGCCCAAGGGCGATGCCGGACTCACGGGGCGCAAGATCATCGTCGACACATACGGCGGCATGGGGCGTCACGGCGGCGGCGCGTTCAGCGGCAAAGATCCCTCGAAGGTCGACCGCTCCGGGGCATATGCCGCGCGCTGGGTCGCCAAGAATATCGTCGCGGCGAAATTGGCGCGGCGCTGCGAGGTTCAGGTTGCCTACGCGATCGGCGTCGCTGAACCCGTGTCTCTGATGGTGAACACATTTGGCACCGGCGCGGTACCGGACACTTCCATTGCCGCCGCGGTGCGCGAAGTGTTTACGCTTACACCTGCCGGAATCATTCGCTCGCTCGCTCTGCGTCAACCCATCTACCGCGAGACCGCCGCTGATGGCCATTTTGGACGTACGCCGCGTTGTGAAGGCGAAAAGGTCTATTTCTCGTGGGAACGCACTGAGCATCTTGAAGCTCTGCGCAAAGCAATTCGTTAAGGGCTAGGGGTTAGGGATTAGGGGTTAGGTCGGTGCGCCACGTTTGAGGAGCTATTGATGGTTGAAGTATCGGTCTCGCGTCTCGGACTGGATGGGAGTTCGAACACCTACGTCGTCGTGCTACGCGAGAACGAGGGCGAGCGGGTGCTGCCCATTTGGATCGGTCAGGCGGAAGCCGAGTCGATTCTCATTCAGATCAACAGCGTGCCGCGTGAGCGTCCGCTTACCCACGACCTCTGCAAAACGCTCATCCTCGGCCTCGGTGGCGAGCTGCGAAAAGTGCACATCACGAAGGTCAGCAACGGCACGTACTACGCGGAGATGCACATCGCGCGACCCGAGGGCTTGGTGACGATCGACGCGCGCCCTTCGGACAGCATCGCGATCGCGCTGCGTTGCGGTTCTCCGATCTTCGCCGACGAATCATTGCTCATCACGCCTGGCGACGACGGTGAAGAGGATGACGAAGGTGAAGGGCAGGTGATACCGCCTAAGCCGGACGTTATGAGCACGCTGGAGATGACGGCTGAGCAGCTGAAGGATCACCTTGCGAACTTGCGCCCTGAGGATTTCGGTAAGTTCAAGCCGTGACGTGGTCCGGCGCGCGCCGCGCGGTTGTCGTTAGGCATCTGTTCCTGGCGGTCATCTCCGCGGCTCCTCTCGCGGCGCAGCACTCGCGCGCGGTCTCCGGCCGCGTGGTTGTACAGCGTGGGCCGCTGGCCCAGCCGCTCGCGGGCCAGTACGTGACATTGCATCGCGTCGGGAGTGATACTGCCGGGGCGATCGACTCGGTGCGGAGCGATGCCCGCGGGCGCTACCGGTTTGCTTTTCAGCCCTTTGGGGCGGAAGGCGCGGTGTACTTCGCCGCGGTCGTTTTTGGCGGCGTTGCGTACTTCACAGCCCCGTTAGGCGCCGCGCAGACCGAAGGCGAGAACGCCGAGATCACGGTTTTCGATACTGCGTCGGTCGGCGTCGACATCGGTGTGCGCGGTCGACATCTGGCGATTTCGGCGCCGAATGCGGCTGGCAGTCGTGCCGTCGTGGATGTTTTCGAGTTGGGGAACGACTCGATGAGGACGCTTGTCCAGGGGCGCGACGCCGGCGGAACCGCTCAGCCGACGTGGCGCATACCATTGCCGGAGGGCGCGCTGAATCCGGCCGTCATGCGCGACGCGGGGGATATTGCGGCTGCGGCGGTAATTGTCAGGGACGGCCAGGCGGCCGTGTATGCGCCATTTGCGCCGGGGATCAAGCAGCTGGCGTTACGATACGAGATCGCTGCCGGACGCGATTCCCTAACGATTCCTTTGATCGAAGCGACCGGCGTGCTGGAAGTCCTTCTCGAAGAGGGAACCGGCCGCGTCAGCGGTGCCGGGCTCGCGGCGCAGGGGCCTGTGAGTGTAGAAGGGCGCCGTCTGCACCGCTTTCTGGCGCAGGACGCCCCGGCGACGAGCGTGCTGGCCATTACGCTGCCGCGCGCGGCCAGTGCATCGGGCAGCCGGACCATCTGGCTTGTCGTGGGGGCGGCTGTCGTCGCCGCGGTTATCAGCGGAATGCTGCTGATGCGAGCTCGCAAACCGGTGGCCGCCTAACGAAGTGATTTGGCGACCCTAAGGCGTCACGAGTTCCCCTTGTCATCGCTTCACCTGTAACGCGGTCGAGGCACTGTCGGTTGTCGGCATCAGAGACGGCAGGTAGATTGTCGTCACAACCGAAAAGCACGAACGGGGACAACGGAAGCCGGTGCGATGCCGGCGCGGCCCCGCCACTGTAACGGGCAAGCTCAGCGCGCTGCTCTCCAGCCACTGACTCACGTTGGGAAGGCTCAGCGACGCTGCCCGGAGCCAGGAGACGACCCTCGTTCGCGCCACACACTTGCACCCTCGGGGGAGGGTTTCGTGGCGACACACTCGCACACACGTCGTCTCCTCGCCTTCGCTTGTCTCGCCACTGCGTGCACTGGCGGCGAAACCGTCGCGCGCGAACGCCGCGCCCAGCCACAGCGCATCGTCTCGCTCAACCCGACCACTACTGAGCTTCTCTTCGCGTTAGGTGCCGGCGGGCGTCTTGTCGGTCGTTCGCGCTGGGACGTCTTCCCGGCTGAAGCGCGCAACGTGCCGGACGTCGGCGACGCGCTGCGTCCCAACATCGAACGGATTCTTTCAGCGAACCCGGACCTCGTCGTCCTCTACGAAAGCCCCGAGAACGTGACGGCGGTCGAGCGGCTCCGGGCCGCCGGCATCGACGTGTTAGTGCTGCGCATCGACTTGCTCGGCGAGTTGGGTCGCGCGCTCGACACGTTAGGTGTGCTGTTGGGCGACACGTTACAAGCGCAGCTCGTCCGCGACACGGTCTTCGCCTCGGTGGAGCGCGTTCGCCAGGCGACGGCGAATCTGCAGCGCCCCACGGTCTTCTGGCACGTGTGGGATTCACCCATCATCACGATTGGATCGGGGAGCTTTCTGACAGAGCTGGTCGATGTCGCGGGTGGTCGGAACGTGTACGCCGACATCACGGCCCCGTCGGCGACCGTAAGTCTCGAAGATATCGTTAGGCGCGACCCCGACTATGTGTTGGCCGGCCCCGTCACTGCGGCGCACATCCGCGTAGACCCGCAATGGCGCGCGGTCCGAGCCGTGCGTGAGAATCGCATCGCCGTTTTCGACACGATGAAAGTCGGCCGTCCGTCGGTGCGCATCGGCGAAGCCGCCCGTTCACTCGCGCAGCTGCTGCATCCAGGGGTGATTCCCTAACGTGCGTCGACTCATGTGGCCGGCGCTCACCGCCGCGCTCGTATTGTCCGCCATCGCCGCGCTCATGCTCGGCAGCGTCGCGATTTCGGCGGCGGACGTCTGGCGCGCCGTCGTGGCGGGCGACACGACCACACATGCACTCATCGTGCGGACCATTCGCGCGCCGCGCGTTCTTTTGGCGATGCTTGTCGGGGCGGGGCTGGCCATGAGCGGTACCGCATTGCAGGGGGTCCTGCGCAACGCTCTCGCCGACCCGTATTTGCTTGGCGTGTCCGGCGGCGCCGCGGTCGGTGCCGTGCTGGCGGTTGCGTTAGGCACGCAACTCCCATTTGTGGTGGCGCTGGCGGGCTTCGGCGGCGCCGTGCTCGCCGTCATCACCGTGCTTGCCGTGGCGCGCTTCGCCAAATCCGGGGCTGACGTGCGCGTGCTGGTCCTGGCCGGGTTGCTCGTCGGTGCTTTCGCAAACGCCCTGGTGATGGTCACGCTCGTCGCCGCACCGGCCGATGCTGTCCGCGGCGCGCTTTGGTGGATGATGGGCTCACTCGGCGGCGCGTCCTGGCGCGACGTACTGTGGACGGCTCCGCTCATCCTCGTTGCCGCCAGTCTGCTGATTCACTGGGGGCGGCAGATTGATGTGCTTGCGCGGGGCGACGATGCAGCCGCGTCCCTCGGCGTCGACGCCGATCGCGCCGCGCGGCGTGTCTTTCTCGCGGCGTCACTCCTCGCCGCAGCCACGGTGGTCGCCGCCGGTCTGGTCGGATTCGTCGGACTGATCGTGCCGAACCTCGTTAGGCGGCCCGCCGGAGGGCGCCATCGAC
>JBFMFA010000277.1:0-5155 GCA_040753195.1 Gemmatimonadota bacterium
GACCTCGAACTCCTTGGAGTTTTCCGGACGCAGCTCGGTATTGCCGAGCCGGTCTGACTGGAGTCCGCTGATGTCGCTGCCGGCGATATTCGTTGTGGTAACCTGGAAGCTTCGAGCCGCGTCGTTAGGTCCGGGTTGCACGCCAGACTCGCCATACGAAGAGCGCAGGCGGAACTCGCCGAGCCAACCGAGCGTTGGAAAGAACCTCTCATCTGACATGATCCACGAAAGCGCAAACTTCGGATAGAAGACGCGCTGGAAATCGTTGCCGAAGGCGCTGTTCTGGTCTGTACGAACCGCAGCAGTAAGGAACAGTCGATCATTCAGGCTTGCCTGCTCTTCGACGAAGATTCCAAATGTTTTCTGAATCGTGGTCGCCGCTCCAACGGACGGGATCGTGCCGTCGGCCGGCGTTTGGGCTCCTGGGGGAAGCTCCTCCCCGGCTGCTTCATTCTGGTTCTGCTTAAAATCGACGTACTGCACACCGGCCGTCGTTTTGAGCCCAAGCCACGTGCGCGGCGAGAAGTTCGCGCCCGCGTGCAGATTCGCGGTGATATTGCGAATATTCGCGCGCACATCCTGCGCGAATCCGAGCCGATTCGTGCTGAAGTCAGCGCAATTGGCAAACCGGCAGAGCTCGTAGTCGTTACGACCGCTGAAATCGACGCCGATGTCCGCACGCGTCTGCAGCCAGGAAATGGGGCGCCAATCGACGTTCGTGCTGCCGAGGAAGCGATGCACATCTTGCGACGTTTCGTCCTGAAAGATCTCGCCGGGCGTGAAGTTGCCGTAGCCCCGCAGCGGTTGGCCTAACGAGCCGACGCCAGTGTAGCCCGGACCCGCTCCCTTGAAGCCGGGCCCGATGGTGCCGTTGTACCAGAAGGAATTGACGTTGTTGTCGACCTGCGGCAGGCGTTGCAGCAGTTTGATGAAATTGGACTGCACCGCAAGATCCAGCTTCGGGCTGACTTGCGCGTTGATGTTGCCGCGGTACGATTGTTTCGTCAGAGCGTTCGGTCGGTCCCACTCATCCCGGATCGCGACACCTAACGAGTCGAATCGACGGCGCGAAAACTCGGGCATCGCGAACGGACCGACTTCGTCTTCATAGTCCGCGCTGATGAAGTACCGGATCGCGTCGGAACCTCCGCTCACCTGCGCCCCGACCTGACTGCGCCAGCCGGCCTTGATCGGACTCGTTTCCGGATCGGAGAAGACGTTGAGCGAGGTGGTGCTATCCATGATGCAGGAGCCATCGGCCATCTGCGACAGGAAGCAACGACGCAAGGTGTTAGGCGTCGCCGGGGCGTGGCCGAGGATCGCCCACTGCGTCGGATAGTCGTTGTTGTCGTCGACGACCCCCCGCTCGGCGAACACCGACCACTGCGCGCGGCCGGCTCGACCCTTTTTCGTATTGATCACGATCACGCCATTCGCCGCGTCGGTGCCGTACAGCGTCGCAGCGGACGGTCCCTTCACAACTTCGATGCTCTCAATTTCGTCAGGATTGATGTCGTTTACGCGGCTGGCCGACGTACCCCCAACGCCGATGCCCATGGACGAGCTGTTGCTCGTCATTCGCACGCCGTCAATCACGTAGATGGGATCATTCGTCAGGGATATGGAACTCGTGCCGCGGATGCGTACGCGAGCACCAGCACCAGTCATTGTTCCTGGCAGTACCTGCACGCCGGCCGCGCGCGCCGTCAACAGGTCTCCGACGTTCTTCACCGGCGCCGTTTCAACTTTGGACGCCACTTCGACAGTGGCGACGGTGTTGCCCAATTCAACGCGGCGCTGAGTTCCGGTTGCTGTCGTCACCACCTGCTGAAGCACGACGATCGCGGGCTCGAGGACAAAGTCGAGTGTCGCAGCTTGTCCCGCTGCCACTGCGACCGGCTTCTTCTGCTCGACAAAACCGACGCGGATGGTGCGAATCGTCTGCGCACCGGGGGGGACGCCGCGCAGCGTGTATCTGCCGTCGGCGTTGGTGACCGTGAAGACCGTCGTTCCCATCACGATCACGCGAACATCGGGGAGCGGCTCGTTGGACTCGCGCGCCGTGACGCGCCCTGTAACGGTGGCTTGCTGGGCGGCTGCGGCCGTGGTGAGTCCCAACGACAGGAGGGCAGTGGCCAGGAAGGGTACCTGCCACCGCCGTCGGACATGAAATGGCATACGAACCTCGGCGAAGGGGTGTCGGAGGATCGACGCGTCGGCGGCCGAGAGGGGGGAGGCCGCCGAACATAGCCACACTACGGCCTCTACGGCCGACGTCAAGGAGTAATTATGTCAAGCGTAGGTTGGGATAATCGCCGCTAGGCGTAGTCTCGGGCCACGCTGACCGTGGCGAGGTGCACCAGCACCGTGTCGCTCACGTCCCGGCCGTATCCCCCGGCCACCGTGATAGCGACCGGGATGCCGACCTCGCGGCAGGCTTGCAGAACCATCCCGTCGCGCCGTGCCAGGCCATCTCGCGTTAGGCGCAGCCGGCCCAAACGGTCACCTTCGTGCGGATCCGCGCCCGCGAGATAGACAACGAGATCTGGTTCGGCGGCGCGCAGCACGCCAGGAAGCGCGTCGGAGAGTTGCTCGAGATAGGGACCGTCTGTCGTCCCGTCTTCCAGCGCGATTTCCAGCGAACCCGCAACCTTGTGAAACGGGAAGTTGCGTCGGGCGTGCATTGAAAAAGTGAAGACGTGCGCGTCGTCGGCAAAAATCGCGTGCGTTCCGTTTCCTTGATGCACGTCCAGGTCGATGATCGCCGCGCGGCGAATCGAGCCTTTTGCGAACAGCCGACGGAGTGCCACTGCCACGTCGTTGAAGACGCAGAACCCTTCGCCGCGGTCCGCGAAGGCATGATGCGTGCCGCCAGCGAGATTAATTGTCACGCCTAACGCGAGCGCTGCCTCCGCCGCTTCGCACGTTCCGCCGACGGCGCGATACGCACGTTCCACCAGGTGCCTGGACCAGGGGAATCCCAGGCGGCGCAGCTCTTCAGCGCTGAGCGTGCCGTCGTTCACCTTCCCGACATACTCGGGTGTATGCACGAGCAGGAGGTCCTCGGTCGCGACCCGCGCCGGTTCGTGCAAATGCGCATCGGCAACGAGGCCCCGCGCCAAGACGGCGTCGCGCAGCAGCGCATACTTCGCGATCGGAAAGCGATGGGCCTCCGGCAGCGGAATGACGTAGCGCGCCGAGGACCAGGCCTGCAGCATCGCCGCTACTGGCCGCGCCTGCCTAACGTGACCCGCAAGGTTACCCGTTCGGAGCCGCGCAGCACGACTACCTCGATCTCGTCGCCGGGTTTGTTTGCGTAGAGCGCGTCGCTGTACGTGTTCAGGTCGGTGACAGCGCGACCACCTAACGAGACGACCACGTCACCGGCTTTGAGTCCGGCGCGGTCCGCCGGCGAACCCGGCGTCACTCCGGATATGCGCAAACCGGGCCGATCGCCGGCCGCCATGTCCGGAACGGAACCGAGGTACGGCTGCACACCCGCGCGCGGGGCCGAGCGCGCAGTGGTCTGCGTCGCCGCAACGAACGTCAGGCTGGAGTCGCGGTTGGCGATCTCGCGCACGACGCCTTCCGCGAGACGGACCACCCGGGCGATGCCCGCCACGTTGATCTTGTCAGCGTCGTCCGTGGCGCGGTGATAGTCCTCATGCGTGTCGGAAAAGAAATGGAGGACCGGAATCCTGCGCGCGAAGAAGGAGCTGTGATCCGACGGCCCGAAACCATCCCCGACTTGGGCAAGCGTGAATTGGGTAGGTCCATTCGCTGCGGCGAGAACCGCCGGCCATTCCGTTGCCGTCGCGGTGCCAAAAACGAGGAGCCGGTCGTTCCGAACACGGCCGACCATATCGAAGTTCAGCATCGCGTAGACGCTATCCATTGCCAGCGGCGGCGGGGGGTTCGCCACTAGATGTGCCGATCCCAAAAGCCCCATCTCTTCGCCGGAAAACGCGAGGATGGCGACCGAGCGGCGCGGCGGATTGGCCTTGAGCAGTCGGGCCAGCTCCAAGAGTGCGACCGTCCCCGATGCATTGTCGTCAGCGCCGTTGCGAATGGCGTCCTGGGCCTGCGTGTCGAGCGCGCCGACGGCTCCGCGGCCGAGGTGATCGAAGTGGGCGCCCAAAACGACGTATTTCCCGCGCAGTACAGGGTCCCGGCCACGGATCAGGCCGACCACGTTCTGAGTTCGCAGAGAGACCGGCTGGCCGGCGTTCTGGTGCGCAGCCATTGCGGGTCGGGCGTCAAACGGCTGCACGAACCCACTAGTCGGAGCCGTTAGGCCGAGGTCCTGAAAGCGGCGTGCGATGAAGGCGGCCGCGCTGTCGTTGCCGCGCGTGCCTGTGCCGCGCCCCTCGAGGGCGTCTGAGGCGAGGAATGAGATGTCGCGGCGGAGGCGGAGCGTGTCCGGGGCCGACGTCAGAGCACCGGCGCCTGGCCGGCTGCTGTGACACGCTCCGAGCGAGGCGATGACGGCGATGTAAGCGACGCGGAAAGACATCCGGCTGGTCAAGGTCAAAGGTCTAAGGTCTAAGGTCTAAGCGGTGATGATGAATGTATCCGACGGCAATGTGTGCCGCCCTCCCGCACACAGTCGTCTGACAAGTGCCGCAGTACCAACGACTAGCACCGCACGCGCTAATGGAGTCGATACCTACCTTCACGACCGAATTCGCCCAGCTGCTCTGGCAGATAGTCCGCGATCCTCGGGCGATCGAGACACAAAAGGCCACGCTGAGGCGGGTGATGCTCGCGCGCGAGGCTGAAGGGGTGGAGATAGAGTTGGGGTCCTTGAACATCGCCATCGTTGCCGCGCGCGGGCCTAACGGTGTTCCGCAGGCGGTGGCTTGGCTGAGCGAACTGACGACGCGGATGGCCGCGCACGCGGTCCGCGCGATGTACTTCGGCCCGCAGGTCCCTGCGCTCGAAGTGCTCGGCGTTGCACGTGCGCTGGCTGCGCAGCCGCAGCTGCGCGATGACGGTCAGGCCTTCGATGCCCGCATCGTTGCGCTGAAGTTGACGGCGGTCACACTGTCCATCGGACGTGAAGGCTTCGTTAGGCACGCGACACCGCATGCCGGCGTCGACGCGATTCCAACGATCACGCCGAGCCGGGCGCTGCGCTACATCTCGCCGCGCGCGA
>JBFMFA010000278.1:0-5153 GCA_040753195.1 Gemmatimonadota bacterium
GACGGCGACGGCTATCTGGAGTACCTAACGAGGTCTTCGGTGGGGCCGACGCATCAAGGCTGGAAAGACTCGGGAGATGCGATCGTGCATAACGACGGGTCGCTGGTACGCACGCCTGCCGGTACCTGTGAACTGCAGGGGTACTGGTACGCCGCGCAGCAGCTCATGGCCATCATGTGCTGGGCGTTAGGCGCACGTGAGGACGCGAAGGCATACTGGCGGGCAGCGCGCGAACTCAAGCAGCGTTTCAACCACGACTGGTGGCCGCAGAACGTCGAGCTTCCGGCCATGGCCATGGATGCCGACAAACAACTCGTGCACGCGGCGGGCTCCAATGTCGGTCACTGCCTCGCAAGCGGGATTCTCGAGGAAGATCGCTTGCCAAGCGTCGTCGGCCGGTTATTCCAGCCCGACTTGTTCAGCGGTTGGGGAGTTCGCACGCTATCGAGCACACATGCGGCGTATGATCCTCTGAGCTATCACCGAGGGAGCGTGTGGGCGGTCGAGAACGCGACAATCGCGTTTGGGTTGCGACGATTTGGCTTTGATGCGCGAGCGCTCGATGTCGCCAAGGGCCTTTTCGATTTGGCGCAACTGTACCCGGATCTGCGTATTCCCGAGGCTGTAGGCGGATACGGTCGCGTCGAGCGCGCAACGCCGAGCGTATATCCGCGCGCGAACTCGCCGCAGCTCTGGAATGCGACCTCGATGCCGTTGCTGGTGCACACGCTCACCGGCCTTCAGCCCGTAGCGCCGCTCGACCTTCTTGTGGTGGATCCTGCGCTACCAAGCTGGCTGCCCGAAATCGAGATCCGCGGGCTGCGGATCGCTGGCGCCAAGGTGGATCTGCGGTTCTGGCGCGATCGGCGCGGCGCGTCGCATGTCAAGGTCCTGCGACGGCAAGGCACGATACGACTCGTTAGGCAGCCTCCGTTGGAATCCACCACGGTCGGCTTGCGCGACCGCTTCTCCGCGCTCGTCGACTACGTCGTGCACCGTTAACTGGGCCCAAACAATGAAACCAATCCTTAAACCGGTTGGCGAACAGGTAATCGTCATCACGGGTGCCTCTAGCGGCATCGGTCTCGTTACAGCGCGGTTGGCTGCCGAGCGCGGCGCGGGCGTCGTCCTGGCCGCGCGCAATGAGCACGACGTGGCGCGCTCGGCGCGCGACATTGTGGCGCAGGGCGGTCGCGCCACCTTCTGCGCCGCCGACGTGAGCATTCCGGACGACGTGACCCGCATCGCGCAAGTCGCGTTAGCGTACTTCGGTGGTATCGATACCTGGGTGAATAACGCGGCAGTCGCGGTCTACGGCACGCTCAGGGAAGTCCCACTGCGAGACATGCGGCAGCAGTTCGACATCAACTTCTGGGGCCAGGTGTACGGGAGCCTAACGGCGATCCCTCATTTGGCAACTCGAGGGGGGGCTCTCATCAACGTTGCCAGCGCGCTATCGGATCGCGCGATTCCCCTTCAGGGAATCTATTGCGCGGCGAAACACGCGCTTAAGGCGTTCACGGACTCGTTGCGTATGGAGTTGGAAGCCGATGGTGTGCCGATCTCTGTCACTCTCGTGAAGCCCGGGTCGATCGACACGCCCCTCTTTCAGAAAGCGCGTTCATACATCGGCGTGGAACCGCAGCCCGTGCCCCCCGTGTTCGCACCGGACGTTGCGGCGCAAGTCATCCTTGATTGCGCCGAGCGGCCGCGACGAGATGTAATTGTAGGCGGCATGGGCAAGGTGTTGAGCCTGGGCAATGCGGTGCCGCGTGTGGCTGACCGCTACATGGAGCGCACGACATTCGATGCGCAGCGCAGCGACATACCGCTGGCGGACTCGCGGCCGGATAACCTTTATAAGCCGGTGCCTAACGACGGCGGCGAACGCGGATCCAATTGGTCGGGTCGCGTCGCCCGACGCAGCTTGTACACTGCTGCGGTACTGCATCCGATGAAGGCGCTTGCGCTCACCGGTTCAGCGGGAGTCGCCGCGCTGGCGGCCGCAATTCGAAGACGCGCCTGACGGACCTGGGCCGTGGGAAACTCGCGCTGCCGCTTTCTCGGCCGCTGCAGCCTTGACTTGGGCGCCCAAATACACCGCGTTATGCAGCCTACATCGATGTAGCGGATTGTCGAGCTGGAGTGGGCTCTTGAGCCAGGCGCCTGAACAAGTTGTTCATCGACTCGGCCAGCGTTGGGTGAGCGAACATCGCGTCGCGCAACGCCGTATAGGGAAGATTGCCGAGCATGGCGACCTGAATCAGACTGGCCATCTCGCCGCCTTCGATGCCAAGCACTGTGGCACCCAGGATACGTTGCGACTGGTTTTCGACAACGGCTTTCATGAAACCGCGCGTTTCGTCCACTTCAATTGCCCGTGCCACGCTCGCCATCGGTAAGGTCGCGACTTGAACGTCGTACCCTGCGAGACGCGCTTGCCGCTCGGTCATACCGATACGTCCCAGCTGCGGGTCGATGTAGACCGTGTACGGAATGACGCGCCCTGCTGTCGTCATTCGGCCGTCTTCCAGCAGGTTCGCGCGCAAGATGCGAAAGTCGTCGTACGAAACGTGCGTGAATTGCGGCTCCCCTGTCACGTCGCCTAGCGCGTAGATGCCGCGGGCCGTGGTCTCCAGCCGCTCGTTGACCCGCACGAACCCGCGATCGTCCACGGCCACACCTGCGGCGCCGAGCGTTAATTCCTCGGTGTTGGGGACACGGCCAACAGCGACCAGAAGATGCGAGCTAGTGACCGACAAGCGCCGGCCGCTGGAATCGCGATACGTGATCGTTATGCGTTCCCGCTCCCCTTCCCCTGATGAGACTTCAGCGGCCTCAGCGCCGAGCACCACGTCAATGCCGTCCTGGCTCAGGATTTTGGCGACTTCGGCGCCGACCTCGGGGTCTTCTTGCGAGAGAAGCTGCGACCCGCGCTGCAGCACTGTGATGCGGCTCCCGAATCGTCGGAACATCTGCGCAAACTCGAGGCCGATGGGTCCCCCGCCTAACACAACGAGGTGCGACGGTAGCTCCCCCAACTCCATGATCGAAGTGGAATCCAGGAAAGGTGTACGATCGAGCCCGGTAATCGGTGGTACGAACGGGCGCGTCCCGGTGTCAATTACAATGGTCTTCGCCGAGAGTCGCACGAACACGCCTTTGGCCTTTTCCACCGCGACCGCATTGCGACCAACGAGTCGTGCGGTACCATAGATCACTTCAACGCCTGCGCGTTCCAGACCTCCGGCGCTACCGCTCCGAAAACTCTGCACGATGCGCTGCTTGCGGGACCGTATATGCGCCATATCGACGCTGACGCTGCCAGCACTCACTCCGTACTCGTGCGCGCGATGCGCCAGATACGCGATACGCGCGCTCGCCACCATTGTCTTCGTCGGAGTGCATCCCACATTGACGCATGTGCCGCCCACGTAAGCGCGCTCGATCAGCGCCACCTTGCGTCCCGCACGGGCGAACGCACCGGCCAATGGTCCGCCGCCTTGGCCGGCTCCAATGACAATCAGGTCATAGGTCATGAAAGACTTCGCAAGAGAGAGCCTCGCAGGGTTTGCAGCATCAACTAGCGAGGACACCAATTAGTTCGGATTTCTTCGGCGCCCGCACGTATTGCTACATGAGCTCACCCTTCGTACGCGTATGATCTCAAACGATGGCGCTGTGTGACCGCCGGACGTCTCATCACCCTGAACGTCCTCATACGCGTGGCGGCAGGCGCGTCTGGGCAGATCTTCGCCTTCGTCCTCTCCGAGCGTATTGGTGAGGGTGCGCGCGCCGCGTTCGGCGCACTCGTGGTCGGGATGAGGGCGGCGGGGTACTTCGCCACGGAGTTGATCGCCGCACCGATCGCAGGGCGCATCGCCGACCGGCGCGGCTACTTGCGTGTGCTGCGCTGGGGTACCGCGTTAGGCGTAGTGTCGATGTTCATCGCGGCTGGAGCCGTGTGCTTCGGTGTTTGCTGCTGGCCGCCGGCCTGCTGCTGGCGCGCGTTATTGAGGGCGCGAGCGCCGCATGCATAGCACCCACGACGCTTGCACTCTTGGCGCAGGCCGGCGCCGGCGCCGCATGACGCGGAGCCGGGCGCGCCCCAATAGAAACGCGCGTCGCTGGCGAGCAGCGCCTCCTGCTTGCCGTGCGTTAGGCAGTATTTCTCGAGGAAGACCTGGCCCTCACGCTCGCGGATGCGCCCCGGCACTCGTTCGAGACAGTGCGAGCATACGCTCGTAGTCTCCCGCGTCAACGGCACAGGCAGTACCGGCACGTTTGGATTCTGAGCTTGGTGCCTAACGCGCTTTGGCGCTTTACGTGGCCATTCAGGCGGCAACGCGTCGTGCTGGAGCGAACTGTTTCTCCTCCCCGTATACGGCGCCTACGACGGCCCCATACACCAGGTGCCCGATCAGACTACCGCCAGCCATTACGAGCGATCCTGAGAACAGCGGCATTCCCATCATCGGCATAACGACAATCTGCGCAACAAGAAACGGCGCCAATCCGTAAACGGCGCCGCGCGCCCACGCCGGACCACGCAGCCAATGCGCCACGGCGGCGTAGATCGCCGCCAAGATAGTCCCAACCATAAAATGCGCGACCCACCCCAGCGCGAGGCTCCCACCCATGGGCTGCGCAAGCATCTCGGCAGGATTCATCCGTGGAATGCCCATGATTGGCGCCACCCAGATACCGACGGCAGTCATTACAGCGGTGCCCAGAAGCCCAGCCATAATCGCCTTTGTCCAGTTGATCTGCATAAGTCCTCACAGTGTGTCGGTCTTCGTGGGCAACGCGTGAGGCGCCCCTGAAGTTCCGCATCAACGCGGGGAACTTCCGCTCGTGCGTAGCGGTTGCCGAGTCATGTACAGGACTTCTGTAACCACTCGGCTCGACGTGCTACGCGTTCATGACTGATGTCTCACTGCCGTCTGCAGCGTTGGCCGGGCTCGTCTCCTTTTTGTCCCCTTGTGTGCTGCCTCTGGTGCCCGGGTACCTCGCGTTCGTTGCTGGGAAAGCAGACCTCGTCGACGAAAGCGCTGTGGATGCGGCGCGATGGCATTTGCTACGACGTGCGAGCGCGTTTGTGCTGGGATTTGCGACTGTTTTTGTACTGCTCGGAGCGACCGCGACTGAAATCG
>JBFMFA010000279.1:0-5142 GCA_040753195.1 Gemmatimonadota bacterium
TCGTCACCTCGTTCAAGGTTACGACAAGGCGCGGAAGCTTCATCGTCACTTCGAAGGAGTCGCCCGGCGCCACACGGATCCAGTCGCTGATGACCGGACGCCAGCCGATGCGCTGCGCCTTCAGTGCATAGTGCCCAGCCGTCGGCGCATGCATGATCACGCGTCCCGTGCGGTCCGTTCGCGCCGCGGTGACAATCGCGGCGGCGGTGTCGAACAGCGACACGAGCACGTCGTCGAGGATCACCGCGTTGGCCGAGTCGCGCGCGACGATTGCGATGCGCTGCGCGAACGCGTTAGGCGACACGACGCCTAACGTGATGATCAGGATCGCACAGTGCGTGACGAGACGTTGCATGGCCATCCGCGCAACTACATGTGTGTCGAGAGATCTCTCTGCACATTTGTGAGTTCGTTGCAAACGCGCAAGGCATCGCACGTCAGAGGCTCGTTGCCGCGCGGCGCGTCCCCGATCGCCCGTCCACCCGCCGGCGCGGCCCCTTGACACCGTCTCCCCGAGTATTTTATTCTACCAATCAGTTAATTAACTAAGTAGCAGAATACAAATGCCAACCGATCCGCTCAGCACGACTTTCGCCGCCCTGGCAGACCCGACGCGCCGCGCCATGCTCGCACGGCTCGCGAGCGGCGAAGCCACGGTCTCCGAATTAGCCGAGCCGTTCAAGTTGAGCCTTCCTGGCGTGTCGAAGCATCTCAAGGTGCTGGAGCATGCCGGGTTGATCAGCAAGGGGCGTGAAGCGCAGCGCCGTCCCTGCCGGCTGGAAGTCGCGCCGCTCAAAGAAGTCGCCGAATGGGCCGATCGCTACCGCGTGATGTGGGAGAAGCGGCTCGATCGCCTGGAAACGTATCTCAAAGACCTAACGACCAAGGAGTTAAGACATGACCGTAGGCACCGCGCTAAATAGCGATACCTTCAAGGTATCGACCCCGTCGGACCGGGAGATTCGCCTAACGCGGCTTTTCGACGCGCCGCGCCACATCGTGTTCGAAGCGCTGACCAAGCCCGAACATGTGCAGCGCTGGTGGGGCCAGCTCGGTCCCGGGTATTCAACCACAGCGGAGGGGGACGTGCGCGTCGGTGGCCGCTGGCGCAACGTCGGCACATATCCGGGCGGCCAAGTCGAGTTCTACGGGGAGTATCGCGAGATCCGTCCACCCGATCGCCTCGTCTTCACAGAGATTTACGCGGCATTTCCCGACAGCGTGTCGGTCTGCACGGTGGTGTTGACGGAAGAGCGGGGGAAAACGCGTTTCACGCTGACGGCGGAGTACGATTCCCTGGCGACGCGCGATATGGTGTTGCAGAGCGGGATGGAGAAAGGAGCCGCGCTCAGCTACGACCGGCTCGAGGACGTGACGCGGGAGTTGCTGCAGCGTTCGTAAGCAACGCTGGCCGTTATGACAGAAGCCGCCACAACCCGTTCTTGTGGCGGCTTCAACGGACGGTGGCGCGTCGCGCGCTGCCCACGTTAGGCGCCCGCCGGCGCTCCGTTGCTGATCCAGTCCGCGGAATCGGCGGGCCATGCTGTTCCCGTTTCGATGCCCAGCCAGCTGAAGGCCTCACGCGCCGTGCGGCAGATGAGCAGGTTCTCGGCGTTCGCCAGGCAGGACTGGTACATGCGCACCATCCCGAATCCGCAGTCCGTACTCACGAGCACTGCCCGTCGCGCGGTTG
This sequence comes from Gemmatimonadota bacterium, assembly GCA_040753195.1. Lineage (GTDB taxonomy): Bacteria > Gemmatimonadota > Gemmatimonadetes > Gemmatimonadales > Gemmatimonadaceae > DASYRX01. Next base: position 1,694 of record JBFMFA010000279.1, read on the forward strand.
GAGCGAAGGGATTCAACGTCGCCAGCTCACGCACACCATCGATCGTTAGGTGGAAGGACTCGACGCCGCGCAGATCCACGAGCTGACTGAACGTCGGCTGGAACCGGGCATCGCGGCGCAGCGCGCGCGCATAGGCCGCCAGTTCGTTGTCGGTGATTGCACCCCAGCTCCGACAACGTACGACGCTGAGCTCAGTGTCGATCTTGAAAGAAACGGGCATGTCGATGGCCGTCCGTGGCCGGTGTGTCGTCGCATCATACGACCGCGCCCCTGTTCAGTCTAACTACGTCCACCCGTGGCGCATGTTAGCGTCGTGAACCCTTCTTTCACAATGCGTCGCACCTAACGGGTGTCTTCATTAGGAACGTCTAACGCGAGTGGGCTCGGGCGGTGCTTCCAGCCAATCGTTAGGTCGAACACGACACGCGGTCGGCCGGCCACGCTCCACCAGCGCGCCACCGAGCCGTCGACCGTCACTGCTGCCACCCCGGCGCGCACATCGGCCCGGCGTCTCTCGAGCCAGGCGCCCGGTGTGTATCATCAGCGTATTGCGGGATCGCTTCACGAGAGAGGTTCATACAAGTGACAACCTTTGAATTGAGAGCGATCGGACGAGTCGAGTCATCGCTCACCGACCTGGCGGCGGCGCCCCGGCAACCGGACGAAGCTGCACCGCCGGCGTGGCTGGTTTTCCTCCCCGACATGCGCGAGGCACTGCGCAACATCGAAGCCGGTGACACCGTGCTGCTGCTCACGTGGCTCGATCGCGCGCGCCGCGACGTGCTCAGCGTACATCCGCGCGGTGATACGACGCGTCCGGTTGAAGGCGTCTTCACGACGCGCTCACCGCACCGTCCGAATCCGATCGGGCTGCATCGCGTCGAGGTCGCGGAGGTCGACGGGACCCGGCTGCGCGTGCGCCACCTCGAGGCGGTCGACGGAACCCCGATCGTGGATGTGAAGCCCATCCTCGCTGAGGACATTTCTCAACGGTGAGGCGTTGCCAGTCACATGACACTCCCTGCCTCCCGTGACGCCGACGGCCACTTGCGCAGGAACGCGTTAGGCGGACCACACGCGTCGTCCGCGGACGAATAGCGCGGCCATCTTGCGCTTCTACAGGAGAGCCCATACTCTCTTGTAGAAGCACAAAGGGTGGCGCTCATGGACGAACGGCTGGACCTTCCGCAGGGGACGCTCGATCTCCTGATCCTCAAATCGCTCTCGCTCGGACCGCAACATGGCTGGGCGATCTCCGAGCGTATTCACGACGTGTCACGTGCCACGCTGCAGGTCCCTCAGGGATCGCTGTATCCCGCGCTGCACCGCTTGGAGCGCCGCGGATGGATCAAGGCGGAGTGGGGGGCGTCTGACAACAATCGTCGCGCGAAGTACTACGCACTGACGCGCAAAGGCGTCCGACAACTGGGGGAAGTAACCGCGGCCTGGGAAAAGCTCACGCGAGCCGTCGACCTCGTCCTCAGGATGGCGTGACATGTTCTCCGACCTCCGCTATCGACTCCGCTCGATCTTCAATCGTCGCGCGATGGAACAGGAGCTTGATGAAGAGGTGGCTGCGCATGTCGAACGCGAGGCCGCCAAATACGTGAAGCAGGGGATGACGCCGGACGACGCGGTTCGGCGTGCCAGGCTTGCGTTCGGCGGTGTCGAGCAGATCAAGGAAGATGCGCGCGACGCGCGCGGAACGGCGCTCGTCGACGGCTTCGTGCAGGACCTCCGCTATGCGGCCCGTGGACTCCGAGCGCGACCAGGATTCACGGCCGCGGTTCTTATCGCGTTAGGTCTCGGCGTGGGCGCAAATACCGCGATGTTCGGCATCGTCGATCGGCTGCTGTTCCGGCCCGCGGCCTTCCTGCGCGAACCGGAGCGCGTCAATCGTGTGTACCTGCAGTACATATGGAATGGCGAGACGCGCATCGAGGGCTCGCTTTCCTATCTCCGTACGACCGAGTTGGCGACGGCACCGTCGGTCGAGCGCAGCGCGATCCTGGCCGACCGGCGCATCGACGTCGGTCTCGCTGCCGATGCGCGGGAGCTGAATATTGCTGCCGTCAGCGCATCGATGTTCGACTTTTTCGACGTTCGGCCCGCGTTAGGACGTTTCTTCGGCCGTGACGAGGACAAGACGCCAGTTGGCGCGCGAGTCGTGGTGCTGACGTACGACTTCTGGCAATCGGCGTACGGTGGTCGTACCGACATCCTCGGACAGACGCTGCACATCGCGGCCGCACCGTTCACGATCATCGGTGTGGCGCCACCAGGGTTTGTCGGCTTCACGGAAGGTGAGGCGCCGACGGGCGCAGGGCGAGCGGCGTACGTTCCGATTACCACGGTCGCGGGGAGTGTGAGCCGCGACTTCTACCAGAACCACGGATGGTCGTGGCTAAGCCTGTTCGTGCAGCGGCGTCCAGGAGCGACGCTCGAGGCGACGACAGCGGACCTAACGACGGCATTTCAGCGCAGCTGGGAGCTGGAACGTGAGCGTGAGGGGAACGCGCGTTGGCCGACCGCTGTTGCCGCGGGCGCGCGAACGGTCGTCACGCCACCACAAGCGGCGCGGGGCCCGGAAGCCGCCCCCGATACCCGAGTGGCGACGTGGGTGATGGGTGTCGCCGCCATCGTGCTTCTCATTGCCTGCGCGAACGTCGCCAATCTGCTGCTCGCGCGTGCCGCCGGACGACGGCGTGAGACGGCGCTCCGTCTCGCGTTAGGAGTATCGCGCCGCCGGCTGGTGCAGCAGTTGTTTACGGAAAGCGTCTTGCTCGCGGCGTTAGGCGGGCTTGTCGGTCTCGTGCTCGCGGAATGGGGGGGACGCATCCTCCGGGCGCTGTTCCTGCCGGGCGCCGCGGCCGTGGCGGTCGCGCGCGACGGGCGCACACTCGTCTTTCTCGGCGCTGTCTCCATCGGCGTGGCGTTACTGACCGGGCTCGCTCCCGCCTTCGCCGCCATGCGTCCGGACGTGGCTGGCGCGCTCAAAGCCGGCCAGCGCGAGGGGACGTATCGCCGGTCGCGACTCCGAACCGGGCTGTTGCTCTTTCAGGGTGCGCTGTCGGTCGTGCTGCTCATTGGCGCGGGGCTGTTTGTGCGTTCGCTGGACAACGTGCGCCAGCTTCGTCTTGGTTACGACGTGGATCCCGTCGTTGTCGTTCAGGCCCGGTTTCGGCCCGCGCTCACTCCAGCCCAGGCAGACGCGCTCGGGGCGCGGCTGCTCGACGCCGCGCGCACGATACCCGGGGTGCGCAGCGCGACGCTCACGGCGTCGATTCCTTTCGGCGGCAATGAAGGTCGCGGCTTCCCGTATTACCCTGGCGTAGACACTGCCCGCGTGCGGTTGGGTTCACGGTACATGCTGCAGGCTGGCACACCCGAGTATTTCGAGACGTTAGGCACGCGCATTCTGCGCGGCCGGGGTCTCACGGCGGACGATC
>JBFMFA010000280.1:0-5135 GCA_040753195.1 Gemmatimonadota bacterium
CTCGCGCCGGCGGGGTGCCACACGAGCCAGTCGCCTCGATCAGTCCCGCAACCGTTAGGCGCTACGGATGGTAAACTGCAACGCTGGACAGGTTCAGCGGGTCGCGGATCCTGAGCTCCACCACATCCCCGCGATCGACGTTAATCGGCTCGCTGACGTGTCGCCCTGTCTGACCGATCGGCTCGGCGATCAGCCGAACTGAACCGGCCCCACTCACCACGCTCAAGCGCAACGGAATGGTGTCTGTTTTGAGTCCTGGTGCAGTACCGAGTCGTTGCCGCGTTCCTGCGCGAACGGCGTAGATCGTCGCGTCGAGCCAGTGGTCGTTCTGTACGATCAAGAACGCCTCGTCACCGGACCGCAGCGTCGACGGCTCGGGCGAGCGTTCGCCGCCACAAGCCAGCAATGCCGCGATAAGTGCGATCGCGAATGCGTGTCGGGATGTCATGATTGCCCTCCTCGCACCGCGTGCCAGCCTGCGCCGAATGACTACCAGGCTGGACGATGAGATCTTGCTTGCGGTGCGTCCATAGTCGTTATGCAGGCGGCGCGCCACTTGGCGCGGGCTCTGCCGGGAACTTTCTGCGAGCCATCGCAACGGCTGTGACGCCGTGGCATGCTGCGCCAAGACTCGTTATGCGTTTGGTTCTGTCACCTTGCGCTGCGGACGCAGAAAACGGATGCCAACTTCCGGCCGCCGCCTTTGATTATACGCCAGCTCCACGACGATCATGGCAAGTGGCTCGAGGTGTCTCGCACTGCGGAGCGGTCCGCAGTTCACGGGCTCGAAGCCGATCTCGCGAATGAGCCGTGTCACTACGCGTTTGGCGCGCGCGTCGTCACTGCAGTAACAGACCGATGGCCGCTCGGCCAACGCGTCTGCGCCGGCGCGCAGCAACTCCGATGGCACCGTATTGAATGCTTTCACAATGTGTTTCGTCCCGGCGCGTCGCGCGATGTGTTCGCTGCCCGATGTGCGAAACCCGATCGCCAGCTCTTCGTCGGCGTCATTCATCGGATTGGTGACGTCGATGAGCACCTTGCCGCGCAGATTGCCAGCCGCGCGCAGGACTTTGTTCACTTGGTTCCAGTGTACGGCGAGGAGCACGACGTCGGCGTCGCGCACAGCGTCCGCGATGGATTCCGATGCCCTGGCGCGATCACCGCTCTGTCGGGCGAGGCGCTCGAGTTTGGCGGGGTCGCGCGAGAATGTGAAAGTGACGCTGTGTCCGGCGCCGGCGAAACGACGGCCGAGGATGGCGCCCATGTTTCCGGATCCAAGGATGGCGATGCGCATGTTCCCGAAGCCCTGCACGGTACGTGCTCGCCTCCATCCCGGTTGAACGGCTGGCTCTGGAGGGTAGACGCGGCCGAGATCCGTCGCATTCAGGAACGGCTTGCGCGGCTGCCGGTCCTCGACAAGCGATCCCAGAAAAGATCGTCGGTTACCACAAACACGGGCTTCTACGCTGACAATGGCTCTTGATGCGTCAGGGATATTCGCGATCCTCACCGCGCGAAGCGGTGGCTGAGCATTTGATTGTCGCGTTCGAAGCGATCCCACGCGACTGATCTCGGCTGCCACTGTTGCGGAGATGACGCTCGTCATTCTTGGCCGATACGGTGAAGCGGGCGAGCCGATGCTTGATCGCGTCATTCGTGGCATTGGAGCTGAGGTGGTCGCTGTCGACGAGGATGCTGCGGCACAGTCCGCGTTGACCGTGCTGAGCAAGGTATGTACCTTGTTCGGCAAGGCCTCATGCAATACGACCGCGAATTCCTGACCGGCACCGTTGGTGTACTGATCCTCTCGCTCCTGAGCGAGCGGGCCATGTACGGCTACGAGATTTTGCAGGAAGCCGAGCGCCGCAGCGCCAAGCAGTTCCAGATGAAAGAGGGGACCATCTACCCCGCGCTGCACCAGATGGAGCGGGCTGGGTTCCTCAAGGCAGCGTGGCGTGAAGGTGAGAGTGGCCGCGCGCGCAAGTATTACAGCCTAACGGCCAAGGGCCGGCGACACGCCGCTTCCAAGCGACGGCAATGGGACGCCATCTCGGCCGCCATGCGGGCCATCCTGGGTGACGCCCGTGCGTGAACCAGAGCCGCGCATCGCGGAGCTTGTCGAGCGCATCGTGCGCGACGCCAAAGTGCCTAACGAGGACGCGCGGGACGATCTGCGCAGGGAGTTGCTCAGCCACTTCGAGGACGCGCCGTCCGACGGCGCCGTTGATCGCTTCGGCAGCCCGGCTGTTGTGGCGGATGAATTCAAACGCGCGTATGGCGGGCGCCGGCGGTTGCTCTATGCCGGCAAGGTCATCGCGTCGATCGTTGTGTCAGTCATCGTCGCGCTTGCCTGGCAAATTCTCGTGAATCTGCGACTCGAGCCTGTATCGGGCGCGTTGCGTATCGGGTCGTGGTACGCAAGCTCCGCATTGATTTCGATCTTCCTCATTGCGGTGGCGGTGCTCGCCTGGGAAATCGGCGTCGAGCCCCTCTGCACGCGGCTCGAACATCGTCCATTGCGTCTGCTCGGCGCGATTCTCGCGCTCTCGGCTGGTGCATACGTCACGCACTCGATCATCGACGACGTGGTCCAGCCCGAGCACGCTGTAATGGGCTCCGCAGCTACAATCGCGGTGTGGGTCTCGACAATCGCGATCCTCGCGCGATTCGAACTGGCCTACATTCGCCGCGTCACTAGCAACTAGCGACTATCAACTATGTTCCGCGATCTCCACCACGCCTGGCGCTCCATCGTTAGGATGCCCGTCCTATCGACTGTGGTGGTCCTGTCGCTCGGCGTCGGTATCGGCGTGAACACGGCCATCTTCTCGTGGATTCAGGCCGTCGTACTGAATCCGATTCCCGGGGTTCGCGCCGGCGCGGCGTTCTTCTACGCCGAACCGATCGGCGAGCGGGACTCCCACCCGGGCATGTCCTGGCTGGAGTATCTCGATGCGCGCGAGCGGCTGCGGTCGTTTGAAGAGCTGATGGCGTTTCGCATGGTCGCGGTGAACGTGGGAGATCCCGGACGCGCCGAACGCACTTACGGCCAGCTCGTCTCCGGCAACTTCTTCTCCGCGTTAGGCCTGAAGCCGGTGCTGGGACGCTTCTTCAGCGAGAGCGAAGTGCGGCGAGTGGGCGCCGCGCCTGTGGCGGTGATCTCGCACGATTTCTGGCAAAGCCGCCTCGCGGGAGCCGCAAACGTGGTCGGCCAGACGCTCAAGATCAACGAGCGCGATGTCACGATCATCGGCGTTGCGCCGCTGCGCTTTCAGGGAACGGTGCTGTCGCTCAACTTCGACGTGTGGCTACCTGCCACCATTGCGCCGGTGCTGTTCAGCGGCTCGCAGGAGCTGGAGGATCGTGCCGTCCGCGGCTATTCGGTGATGGGGCGCCTGGTGCCTAACGGCACACCGGCGCACGCGCAGTCGGAACTGGTCGCGATGATGCAGGAGCTCGCGCAGACGTATCCAGCGTCCAACGCGAACGTCAGCGGTGCGGTGTTGGCGTTCACCGACGCGCCGCGCGGCCCGCAGCGGTTTCTCATGACGGCGCTCGCCGTGCTCCAGGGCATCATGCTGGTGTTGCTCCTCGCTGTCTGCGCGAACACAGCCAATCTGATTCTCGCGCGCGCGAGTACGCGCCTGCGCGAGGTCGGCGTCCGTCGTGCCCTTGGCGCCGGTCGAGGCCGGGTGATAAGCCTCATCCTGAGCGAGAGCATGCTGCTGGCGTTAGGCGGTGCGCTACTCGGCGTGTTGATCGCGATCTGGGGAAGCTCGGCGCTTCGCGCCGTCCCGATGATCTCTGCGTTTCCAGTGAAGTTCCAGACCGGCATCGACGCCGTGGGGCTGGCGTTCGCCGTGGCGTTGGGTCTGGCCTGCGGCGTCATCTCCGGCACACCACCCGCGCTGCAGTTATCGCGCATCGATGCACAAGTGGCGCTGCGCGCGGGCGCGCGTGACAAGGGACGCAGTCGCACGCGCAATGTGCTCATGGGTGTCGAAGTGGCGCTCGCGCTCGTTGTACTCGTTATGGCAGGACTCTTCCTGGAGCGATTCAGCCAGACGCGCGACACCGATCCCGGTTTTCGCATGGACGGCGTTATGCTGGCCGCCTACGATCTGAGTAACCGCGAATTCGACGAAGCCCGCGCGCGGGACTTCGCGGCCACCTTACTCGCTCGGCTGCGAGCGCTGAGGAGTGTCGAGGGCGCCGCGATCGCCGGTGCCGTGCCGCTCGACATTCACGGGTTGCCGCAGCGCGCGTTTGTGCTCGAGGGTCGTGCACGAGAGAGCGCGGATCCGGATCGCGCGCTCAGCAATATCGTGACGCCGGATTATTTCGAGACGATGAGCATCGCGCTGACGGCCGGCACCGACTTCGCCGATTTGCGCGATGCGTCCGCACCGCCGCAGGCGATTGTGAACGAGGAGTTCGTGCGCAGCTATCTCGGTGGCGCCGAACCGATCGGGCGGCGTATAGACGCCGGCGGTCAGCGGTACGTGATCGTTGGTGTTGTGCGCAACTCCGTGTACGACGCTTTCGGTGAGACGCCCAAGGCCATCATCTATTATTCGTATCGTGACAGGCCGCGTGGCGCTGGGGAGATCCATGTGCGCGCACGCAGTGGTGGTGAGGTGACGCTTGCTGCTGAGTTGCGCCGCATCATACGGGAGGTCGACGCGAGCGTGCCGCTCTACGATGTGCGGACCCTCAGCGATCACGTCGAGCGCAATCTGCTCTTTCAGCGCATACCGGCGCGAATCTTCGTGGTGTTAGGTCCGTTGCTGCTCGCGCTTGCCGCGATCGGGATCTATGCCGTGGTGGACTACAGCGTCGCTCGGCGCACGAGCGAGATGGGTGTGCGGCTCGCGTTAGGCGCGACCGCCGGGCGCGTGGTGGCGCAGGTCGTTGCTGAGAATCTGCGCGTGGTCGTGGTCGGCGCCGCGGTGGGGTGGACGCTGGCGTATGTGGTGTACATTCACGCGGCTCCAGGGTCGCCGCTCAATCCGCTGGTGTTTGTGGGCGTCCCGTTGCTCTTGCTGTCCATGGCCGCGCTGGCGAGCCTATTGCCGGCGCGCAGGGCAGGGAAGGTCGATCCGTTGGTGGCGCTGCGCCACGAATAAGCGGTC
>JBFMFA010000281.1:0-5121 GCA_040753195.1 Gemmatimonadota bacterium
AGCAAGTGGCACTGTGCCGCGCGTGGCGAAGGGCGCACTTTTCGCATAGAGTCGGCGGTCCCGCAGTCACGCGTCCGGCGTATTGCGGCCGTCGTAGCGAAGCACATTCACACTTGGCGTCGCGGACCGCGCATTCTCTTGGAGTCTCACCGTAGTGGACGCTCGTTAGGCGGCTGGCGCCTGGTGGCAGGCGCGGCCGTCGTCTTCGCTCTCCTGCGCATCGTCGGCAGTTATTCGACCTTTAGTCATACGTTCGACGAGCCTGTGCACCTGGCGGCCGGCCTCGAGTGGTGGTCCGGCAACTACACCTACGACGGACAGCATCCGCCACTTGCGCGCGCGACGATGGCGTTCATTCCGAAATTGCGCGGCGCGCACTCTACCGGCGAGGCGTCGGTGTGGCGCGAGGCCAGCGAAGTACTGAAGACAGGTGCAGGCTATGAAGGCAATCTGACCGGGGCGCGACTCGGCATACTGCCATTCTTCGTCGTGGCGTGCGTCGTGATCTGGTGGTGGGGGCGGCGCATTGGTGGAGAAGTCGGCGGTGCGATGGCGGTCGTTCTTTTTTCGCTGACGCCGGCGGTTGTCGCCCACGCGGGGATGGCAACCACCGACATGCCGCTGGTGGCCACGCTGCTGCTGGTGTGCGCAACGTGGCTGCGGTGGAGCGAGCGTCCGCGCTCGTTAGGGCGCGCAGCCATGTTGGGTCTGGCTGGTGGTATCGCGTTGGCGACCAAATTTTCGGCCATCCCGTATTTTGGTTTAGCCGCCCTGGTGTCGCTCTTCTTCGTGCGTCCGTGGCGTGCCGCGACACCGCGCGAGCTGGCGCGCACGCTGGGGCTCGCCGCGCTGATCGCGTTTGCGGTGCTATGGGCTGCTTACCAGTTCAGTGTCGGTCTTGCCGGCGGATTGCTGGTTCCTTTCCCGCAATTCTTCGGTGGCTTGGGACAGCTGGCGCAGCACAACGCCGAAGGCCACTTCAACTATTTGTTAGGCAAGGCGTCAACGCACGGACGCTTTTTGTTCTTCCCGATTGTCCTCGCCGTCAAGACCCCGATTGCGCTGCTGGTACTCGGCGGACTGGCGGGGGCATGGGCCGTGCGGCGCTGGTGGCGATCCGGCCGCCGCGAGCGTGGCGCCTTCTTGCCGCTGCTCATCGGGGTTGGAATCTTCGCGATTGCGATGGGCGCCAACATCAACGCCGGAGCGCGGCACATTCTCCCCGTGTACGCGTTAGGCGCCGTGGCCACGGGGGCGTTTCTCGCTCGCGTTTGGGATCACGGCGGCGCGCTGCGTACGTTCGCGGCGGCCCTCGTCGGCGTGCTCATGATCGAGTCGTCGGCGGCGCATCCAGACACGCTCGCGTACTTCAATGTCTTTGCAGGCGAGGAGCCGGGGCGCATTCTCGTCGATAGTGATCTCGACTGGGGTCAGGACCTGCATCGTCTGGCTGACACCGTACGCGCGCGACGCATCACCCACCTCGCGCTCGCCTACTATGGCAGCACCAGTTACGCCCGTGACGTTCTGCCGCCGCTACGCCCGGTGGCGAAGCATGCTCCCGACACCGGTTGGGTAGCGATTAGCGAGACATATTATCGCGCCGGAGCGATCGACAACGAACCGCGCTTGTGGCAGATCGACAGCACCGGGTATCGCTGGCTTCACGACCGCGAGCCGGTGGCGCGCGTAGGGAAGTCGATCCGCCTCTACCATATTCCGCGGGGTTCACTACCACCCTAACGATGGGCCACATTCACGACAATCAACTCTGGGTTGAGCCGGTCGGTGATCTCATTATCGCGCGCGTGCGCGGCGAGCCGACTGAAGCACTTCTGCGAGAATGTCAAAACCGCGTGCTGCAGATCATGCGAGATTCCGGCCGCAGCAAAGTGCTGTATGACGCGCTAGAGATGATTTCGCCGCAAGTCGACGTCCCGTGGTCCCAGCGTGAATTAGACGCGTCGTTAGGCCCGCTCAAGCTACGCCGCGCGATCGTTGTGCCTAACACGCGGCTCGCGTATCTTGCGCGTCTCGCATTCGGTGACGGAGACTATCGGGTGTTCTACAGCGACATGACCGCGGCCATTTCATGGCTCTCGCAGAACGACGAGTAGCGCCGTGCGTCAAGGCGTGCGTCGGTTGCGCAACGAGAGCGATCACCACGTGAAGGGCTGCATGTGAGCATGCTCGACATGCCGTTCGTGCGCGAAATCGGCGAACCGTACGGTCGCGATGATCTGACCGTGGCGCTCACGTCGCTCACTGAGGCTGGTGTGAAGACGTTAGGCGGTATGCCTGTAGAAGTGTTCTTCGCGCCTCAAGGGGATCGCTGGTCGCCCGCCGAACACGTGCGGCATCTGCGCAAATCGTCGGCTCCGCTCGTCAAGGCATTCGGCTATCCTGGCTTCGTACTACGGTGGCGATTTGGACGTCCGCGGCAACCATCTCGGACGTTCGCCACGCTGCGGGCTGACTACCGCGCGGTGCTGGCAGCGGGCGGTGGTGCGGGGCGTTTTGCGCCCACGGCCGAGGGCCGGCCAGCGAACCCCGATGTCCGACGGCAAGAGATCCTGACGAGCTGGCTGGAAACCAACTCACGCCTAACGTCAAAACTTGCCGACTGGCGTGATGCCAAGCTCGATGCGGCGCAGCTTCCCCACCCACTGCTGGGAATGCTCACGCTGCGAGAGATGGCGGCGTTCACCGTTTATCACACGGTGCACCACCTGACCCTCGTCACTTCGCGCCTGGCTCAGCTGAGATAGGACACCACAAAATTCATCGCGGACGGCGAACTCGACGGCACGGCCGCATATCAGTCGTGGCGCCGTCATTGCGGTGCTCGAGATGAGACGGCTTGGTGCGCCTCGACTGCGTGCTCGAGTCCGTCAGCAACCAGACAATCGCGGCACCTTGGGGGGGCGATGATCGAGCAAGCGCTGTGGCGGAGCTTCCGACAGCCGGACTTTTCACCGAAGACGATCCCGGCGCACGTCGACGTCGTCGTCGTTGGTGGCGGCATCACTGGTTTGACAGCCGCGTACCTGTTGAAACGCGCCGGCAAACGCGTCGCGGTCCTCGAGCGCGAACACATTGGCGCCGGCGAAACCGGGAATACATCGGCTCACGTGACGTACGTAACCGATGTGCGGCTGACAGAGCTCGTTAGGCGGTTTGGTATAGACGCCGCGCGCTCTGTGTGGCGCGGCGGAGAGACCGCCATCGATCTCATCGAGTCGAATGTCGAAACCTTGAGCATCGATTGTGGCTTTCAGCGAGTGCCGAACTTCCTGTACGAGCCGTTGTACAGCGACGAAGACGAGAGCGCGGCGATGCGCCAGGAAGCGGAAGCGGCAAACGATCTCGGATTCTCGGCTGGCTTTTTTGCGTCAGGGCCCGTTCGAGGCAAGGCGGCTGTCGCCTATGCGGACCAGGCGATATTCCACCCGCTCGCGTACATCAGTGGCCTCGCCCGGGCGGTGCATGGGGACGGTTCCTTCGTCTGGGAACAGGCCGAGTTTGCGGAAGCCATCAAGGATCCACTGGCGGTCATTGTGAATGGCACGACGTTGACGTGCGACCACCTGGTCATCGCCACGCACGTCCCTCTCATGGGCCTAACGGGGACCATGAACGCGACACTGTTGCAGACCAAGATTTATCTGTATTCGACCTACGTCGTGGGGGCACGCGTCCCGCGAAATTCGCTCCCGGTTGGGCTCTACAACGATACATCCGACCCGTATTTCTACCTGCGCGTCCACGACGACGGAGACGCTCGTTATGCGGTGTTCGGCGGTGCTGACCACAAAACCGGTGAGGTGCAGGACACGGCCACGTGTTATGCTGAGATTACGCGTGCCTTGCGCGATATCATTCCGGAAGCCGCCGTCGAACGTCGCTGGTCGGGGCAGGTGATCGAGACGAGCGACGGCCTCCCCTTCATCGGACAAACCGCGGAGCGTCAGTTCGCGGCGACGGGATACGGAGGCAACGGCCTCACCTTCGGCACGCTGGCGGGACTCATGGCTCACGATTTCGTACTGGCCAAAGGCAACCCCTGGCAAGAGCTGTTCGATCCGAATCGCAAGAAGCTGCTCAGCGGCCTAACGACGGTGATCGCGGAAAATGTCGATTACCCGCTCAACTTCGTGCTCGATCGGCTGCGCCGTGACCGCGGCGCGACAGTAGACGACGTCCCGCCCGGCGGCGGCTGTATTGTGAGCATCGACGGGAAGCCGGCTGCCGTCCACCGGAGCGAAGACGGCGACGTCGTGGCGGTAAGTGCCGTTTGTACACATCTTGGCTGCCTCGTCCGTTGGAATCATGCGGAACAGACGTGGGATTGCCCCTGCCACGGCTCACGCTTTACTCCTGAGGGGCTGGTTTTGGGTGGGCCCGCTGAAGAACCTTTGAAGCCGGTCCAACTTGTTGCGAAATGAGCAGGTCCACACTTTTCGATACCAAACGGAGTCAGCCATGACGACGCGCCTCGACAAAGCGATTAAGCGCGAAATTGATTTCAACGGCGTCCCCTACACGGTCACGCTGTCGCCCGAGGGTCTGAAGATCGTAGAAAAAGGGAAGCGCAAAGGGCGGGAGATGACCTGGGAGGAGCTGATGAGCGGGAGTGTCTCACTCGAGCATGGATTGCGCAGCTCGGTCGGCGTCGCCGAAGCGAGCAACGAAGGTTAAGGCGATTTTCGCCTGTGGCGCCTCGCCGCATTCTGCTCGCAGACGCGGATGCGTTTTTCGTCGCCGTCGCTCGTCTTGTAGACCCAGACGGAGCCGGCAAGGCGCCACTGCTCATCGTTGGTGGCTCGCGCGAAAGTCGCGGTGTCGTCTGCTCAGCGTCGTACGAAACGCGTGTGTATGGAGTGCGCTCGGCAATGCCGATTTCGCGTGCCTTGCGTCTGTGCCCTCAGGCGATGTGTGTCCCAGTCCCGGGGAAGGCATGTGGAGCCAAGAGCCGAGAAATTCGGGCGGTCCTGCAGCGCTTCACGCCGGTCGTGTCCGGCGCAAGTATCGACGAGTGGTACATGGATCTTGGCGGCACTGAGCGCATCTACAACGATGAGCCGCTGAGAGACACCGCTCATCGCATCCGTAGAGCGGTAC
>JBFMFA010000282.1:0-5111 GCA_040753195.1 Gemmatimonadota bacterium
GCCGAGACGTTTGCGATGGGACCTTATCTCGCCGCGCTGGTGAAGGGGGATCGGCTGGCGGAGGGCGAGCGTGACGCGGTAGCGCAGCGCGTCGCGCAGCTCACGGGCCTAACGACAGACTACGTGAAGTCCAGCAACCTCCGCGTTGACTCACGCCGCTTCTGGAAGGAGTTGCTGCGCGATCAGCGCATGGTCGTGGGGCGCCTCGATAGCCGCTACAAGGGGATCGATCGCGATGCCGCGGGTGAGAACCCTGAATTCGATCCCGCCATCGCGGACTGGAACGGTCCGTTTGCGAACGCGGTGAATCGCTATCTGCGAGAGGAGCTCAAGTACAACCCCGACATTCGATACAACGTGTGGGGCGACGTTAGGCCCTGGGCGCAGGATGAAGGGACGAACGTTGCCGACATGCTGCGTACCGCGATGCGCAACAATCCGTATCTCAAGGTGATGATCCAGTCGGGGTACTACGACGCCGCGACCGACTACTTCAGCGCGCAATACACGATCTCACATATCCAGCCCGGCGGCGAGTTCAAGGATCGCTTCCGCTTCTCTCACTACGAGAGCGGACACATGATGTACTTGCGCAACGTCGATCGCGTTCGCGCCAACGACGATTTGCGCGCGTTCATCAGGTGGTGCCTGGAGGATCGTCCGCCGCGAGTCACGGACGCCCGTTAGGCACACCACGCGTCGAAGGCGGGGTGGCACGCGACGGCGGTGATGCCCCTGGGCGGTACCCGGGGGCATCACACGATCGCCTCAGAAGAGCAATGCACCAACCTGAATCTGCGTGCTCTGGCGCGCGCCTAACGTAAACTCAGCACCGAGCGTCACGCGCCCAAGCACTGTGACGTCGATACCGCCAAACAGGTGCGGGACGATATGGTTCTCGCTGTTGAGGGCGACGCTGTTTGTCGTCTCACGCGCGAACACGCCATCCGCGCCCACGCCGAGGTACGGCCTGAAAGTCTGCGCGATTCGACGTTCCACCGACACGTCTGCCGTAATCGCGTGCATATCCATATCGGTCACGTATAGCGTCTTCGTGTATGCCCCTCGCACCGCAACGCTCACCGGCAACCGGTCTCCTTCTGTCAGCACGCGGTATTTCCCGTCGACGCCGAACCAGCCGTAGTTCGATAGCGGGTTACGTGTGAAGAAGGCGCCGATGTCGATGTCGTCCGTTACACCAGCGCGCACTTTGATCTTCGGAAACTGCTGGCGGGCGCCGAGTTCGTGATCGGCGTCCGGATGTGCGAATGTGTCATTCCATGCGTCGGAGAAATGATCGACGCCGAACGTCATCATCTCGATGCCGAGTGACACTCTCCCTTTGCCAAGGGTGCTTGCCGACGCCATCTGCTTGTACGCCGACACAGAGCCGAACTCGCGCGCGAACTTTCTGAACGCGGCTTGAGTCAGCGTCGGGGCAAACCTGACGTGACACTCCTCGTACGACGGATCGACGTGAAGCGGTGGATGGTTGAGGCGGTGTTGCGCCTGAAGCGGTGCGCCGGCAAGAGCGCACGCGGCAATCAGTGTTCGGGTTTTCATAACGAGCGTCTCCAGTTGGTGCGTGACCGACTAACGGTTCGTGCTGCACCGAGGTTGCACTGGAAGCGTGCGGATGTCGTCCGATCCGATCGGGCTGGACGTGGACTCGCGACAATTCTATGAAAACGCCTTGCTGTATCGACGGCCGGATTGCACGTAGCCCAAGCGCTCGTAGAACGTGTGCGCGACGGCTCGATGTAAGGCCGTTGTGACGGAGATGCGCTTAGAACCGCATGCCTGCGCCCAACTTTCCGCGGCCGCAACGAGCGCTCGCCCGACGCCACTTTGCCGCACCGCGCTGCTTACCGAAAGCGTCGTGATCCAGGTGACCTTTTCGTCGTCGTGGATGGACGCGATCGAGTGCGCCGTAATGATGCCGACAACCTCGCCCTCGCGTTCGGCTACAAGGGCAATGCTGATCCCCTCGGCAGACAGCGCCGCGAGACGGGCAGGAATGGCGTCTGGCGACGCCGGGTATCCGAGATCGCCGAGTAATCGCGCGATATGAGGGCTGTCGCTCGCGACCGCTGGACGAATGTGTGACTTCACTTGTTGCATGCGCAGGTGCCAATGAGCCCGGTTCCCCCAATGACTACGATCTTCATTGAGCTACACTCTCGCGTTGACGCGTTAGGCGCAGGCAGCCATGTCACGGTCAGCGAAAGAACTCAATTTCGACAGCGTCTTCGTATCCGGTAAGAAGCGGCCGCAGCTCGTGTGCACTGGCGATCTCGAGCACGTGATCGCCGTGGCCACCTCCACCACCCTCCAGTTGGTACGGTCGGATGCGGTACGCTCTGCAGCCGGCGACCAGACATCGCTCGAACAGCAGGTCCTGCTCAGGCTCATCGATGTCGGCGCCGAGTATCCGAAAATCCTCGCGACACGTAAGCGGCGAGCCAATGGTCACGTTCAGTGTCCCAGGGAAGAGTCGCTCACCCGTCGCGCGTGCAAAGACGTCGGCGAATCGCGTCATGCGCCGCCGGAAGTCGCCGATGCCATCGGTAATTCGGCCAGTGACTATCACGCGAGAGCTGCCTAACGGCGCATCGTACGTTGTCTAGCGCAGCCGCACCAGCGCCGAGTCGAGCTTTCGGACAAGGGTCTCGCGGTCGTAGCTGAACTTGTGCGCCTGGTTCAGTTGCACGAGTTCCTCGATGGCCTTGTTGATTGTCACTTCCCCCTGCCGCGCCACGGGGACCACCATGTAACGCATTTTTGGTGCAGGATCAAAAAGCGCGTGCAAAGCGGCCTGGGCGACATCGTCGGGTTCTGGATAGTTGTCGTAGTTTCCCATGGCCGCGACCATGCGTTGCATCGGCGCTTCGAATGGTGTGCCTTTGGCGCGTGCTGCCGCACCTTCAACCTGGGCCATCGTGTTACGGCCGATCTCGGAGCGATAGTTGCCTGGCTCGATCAGGCTGACTCGGACGCCTAACGCTAACAGCTCAGCCGCCAACGCGTCCGCGAAGGCTTCAACGGCATGTTTGCTCATGCTGTAAGGACCAAGGAACGGTCCCGACAGGATGCCCGAGATGGAACTGACGTTCACGACGCGCCCCTTTGCTTCGATGATGAGCGGGGCAAACGCTTTGGTCACGCGATACGGCCCGAAGACGTTCACGTCGAAAAGGGAGCGTAGCTCTTTTTCGTCTGTGTGAATGAGGGGCGCGACGATCGCGATCCCCGCGTTGTTGACAAGTCCGTGCAGACCACGCCCGCCCCTGCGCACAGTTTCAACGGCTGAGGTGAGGTCCGCATCGATGTTCACGTCGAGCTTCACGCCTTGGACGTTCTTGATTCGCGACAGCTCCGCGATGTCTTCGGCTTTGCGCGCACCGGCGTACACGAAGTGTCCCTGCGATGCGAGCAGCTCGGTGATCTTGCGGCCGATGCCGCTGCTCGCGCCGGTGACGAGTACGGCGCGTTGCGGTGTCGGTTGTTGCGCGGCGAGTGGCGCTGCGCTGAGGAGGAGAAGCGGCGCGACGTGGCAGACAATCTTTTTGAGCATTCTCATTCCCGGGGGGCCCCTGTGATAGTCGGAGTCTGATCTGGCGAATGTATCGACTCCCCTGCTCTACGTCATGCCCACTTACGACGGGGCAAGCCTACCGCTGGGCGCGACTCCACGAGCTACAATCGTGGTGCGAGCCCGAATGCCTAACGGACCACACTCAATACACGCGAGCTACGGCCGACGGTTGTCTCGAGCGGCGGCTTGGTGGCTCCTCGGCTCCACTTCGGTCGTGACCGCGGCGCGGGCAGGAAGTCGCGTTTCGCCACGACGGCCGTTCTGCGCGATGTCCTCGATGAGCATCTTCATCTCGCGGATCTCGCGCACCTGTGAGGCGATGATTTCATCCGCAAGCCTGCGCACCCTTGGATCACGGATGTCGGCTTTGCTGGCGTTGTTGATGGCAATCGAGTGGTGCGGGATCATCGCTCTCATGAACCGCGTGTCGTCAATCAGCCGCTGGGCGCGGTTCAGATAGAGTAGACCCGCGCCGAGGAGGAGAGCTGCTGAAACGACGGTGATCTTGGTTCGCTTACCTTGATACATCGACCACATGAAGCCGAGCATGACGATGGTCATGACGGCGCCCATAACGAGGGAGGCGATCAGCCGATTCGTGCTGAACATCAGGTGATCTGCCTCGTAAACGAGCTGGTACATCAGCATGAACATGATGGTCGTCGAAGTGGTGACCATCAGCGCAAATCGCGACCAAGCCATCTGCATCGTGTGTCCTTGCTTCACCGCGCCTCCGTGATCCGGGAAAAGTTGCTGTCCACTAATCGATGTGTGGCAAACACCTTGCCGCGAAACTGGTCCAGTCTGGCACTGCGCGAAACCGCATCCAACGATCCTAACGAGCGTCGCGTCCATGGGGACGAGCTCAAACGCTCGCTTTCCCAAACGGTCGTCGAAGCGCTGCTCAGCGCGCCTGACACGGCCCTCGTTGTTCATATGGGTTGCCCATATGACACACGCGTGCTACCCTTGGAGCTATGACGCAGAGTGCTTTGCTGAGGCTCATGTCCTTGCTCGCCATAGTGCTGATGACCTTGCACATCACGGACGACATCCAGCGCGGGATCTCGCCGCCTGGCGCCGACAACGTGGGCGCGGTCGTCATCTTCGTCGTGTGGCTCCTGGGGACGTTGGTGCTCGCTGAACGGCGGTTAGGCCTGATCATCATGCTTCTCGGCGGGATTTTTGCGGCGGCGATGCCCGTCATGCACATGCGAGGAACCGGCTATGTCGCGATCGCCAAGTCCGGCGGGGGGTTCTTTTTCATCTGGACGCTGATTGTGGTTGGTGTGACCGGTACGATGGCTGTGATTCTTTCTGCGCGCGCACTGTGGAAGTTGGGATTTCGCAAGTCGCGGGAATCCCGTTGAAATTGCGCGTTGCGTCGCCTAACGGTGTTTCGTCGTAGCTAGCGTCTCGTGGGGGCGTTTGCGCACCGAGTTCGTATCCACTGTGGACGCGGCACCTCGCGTATGGACCTACGGAATGACTGCGAATTCCAGACGCGAGGGCTCAT
>JBFMFA010000283.1:0-5108 GCA_040753195.1 Gemmatimonadota bacterium
GGTCACCTCGCGGGCGCCCTTTGCCATCGCCCGGACCACCGGCTCGCTCACGGCGCCATGGGCTTTGAGGTCGTCAGGAGAGACGCGCAGCAGGGCTTCCTTGACAGTATTGCTGTAGGCAACCACGCCGCCGGTTACAACCGCGCTCGAGCCGGGAAGACGCGTTAGGCGTTCACCCAGCAGACCTCCCGTGCAGCTTTCCGCCACGGCGATGTGCCAGCCGCGTTCACGGCACGCATCCAGAACGATCGACACGAGATCCTGGCTATTGACGCCGTACACGCGGGCACCGAGCCGCTCGCGCAAAACCGCGGCCGCCTTTTCCAGGCGCGACTGGCCGTCTTCGCGGGTCATGCCGCTGATCGTTAGGCGAATGTCGACGCCGGCAGGACTTGGCTGGTACGCGATGCGGATCCCGTCGATTTCAGTCGCGTATTCGCCGAAGAGCGCCGGAATCTGCGACTCAGCGATGCCCGTGGTACGCAGCGTGTACGACTGCACGCTGTGCGCGGCGGCTCCCAGGCGGCTGAGTATGCGCGGGAAGAGTTCGTCGCGCGCCAGGCCGCGCATTTCGCGAGGAACTCCCGGCAGCATGGCGACCCAGCACCCCTTCTCATTTTCGAGCCAGATGCCGGGCGCCGTGCCGTGCCGGTTAGGCATGACGTCGGCGCCGTCGGGAATCATGACCTGTTGTTTGTTGACTTCAGGGATCTCGCCGGGGCGACCACGTTCGCGCCAGATGCGCTTGAGTCCTTCCCAAAGTTCGGCGTCGAAGTGCATCCCGCGGCCGAAGATATCCGCGATCGTCGGCTTCGTGAGATCGTCAGCGGTGGGGCCCAGTCCACCTGTCGTAATCACTGCACCGGTGCGCTCGAGTGCGGTTTGTACGGCGGCGTTGATGTGATCGGCGCGATCCCCAACGGTTGAACGCCAGACGATACGCACGCCGATTTCGCCGAGTTCACGTGCTAGCCATGCGGCGTTCGTATCAATGGTTAGGCCGAGCAGAAGCTCGTCGCCGATGGTTATCAGTTCGACGTCCATTCCGTTTCAGTCAAGACGGGAACGCAGAGGGCGCGGAGAGGCAGAGAACGCGGAGATTGCAAGAAACAACTCTCATGCATGAAACAACACTGAACGCAAGAACACCGCCGTGCTCTGCGTTCCCTGCGTTCGCTGCGGTGAAAAGCAGTTGTCGAATTCGGCCGACGGAGCCCAGTCCGCAGAACTAGGAACGCCGCGGGAGGAGCAGGCCACCGTAGCGCTGCAAATAAATGCCGAGCGAATACAGCGTCAGTCCTAACGCACACAGCATCCCGATCGCGCCGACGATGCCGTTGAAGTGCGCGAAGCGCGCCCACCAGACGTTGGTCCAGCCGTTCTGCGCCGCCGCAGACGCCGCGAAGAACCAGAAAAAGGCCGTCCCAACCCAGATGTTCTGGAATGTCGTCTTGAGCTTGGCAGGACCGATGGCGCTGATCACGACACCGCGCCGGTTCGCATGCTGTCGCAGGAACGTCATGAACAGCTCACGGCCGATGATGAGCGCCACGACCCACAGCGGTACGGGGATGAGCCCAAATGGCGTGATGAACGGATACGCATTGTGCGCTGGCGTGCCTAACGCGACCGGACCAACAACGCCCGGTGTGGCCCACGGTGCGCTCGCGACGGACGCGAGCATGGGGACGTCACGGGTCAGCCAGAAGATCGGGACGAGCGTCGCGAACAGGAGCAGCTTGTCCGCAATGGGATCGAGGAGCTTCCCGGTCCTCGTGACGAGGTTGCGCGACCGCGCCAGTTTGCCGTCGTAGTAGTCCGTTACGGCGGCGACGACAAACAGCACCCATGCCGACAGCCGGTACTGCCACGGCGGATTCATGATGAGCGCCGTGATCGCCGGCGTGGCGGCGATTCGACCAATCGTTAGGCTGTTCGGCAGGTTCATCACGCCGAAACTACCCCCATCAGGACAGGGCCTTGAGTACTAACTTCGACACGGCGCGAAGTGTATCGAACACGCCATCGCCATTTATCGCCACGGCCTCGAAATACGTCGCCCGCTCGATCCACTCTCCCGTCGGCACCTGCTCCACCAGGTTCTCGCCCGCGTGGTACGGGTCCGGCGTCACACGCTGTTTGGTGCCGTCCGTCACTTCCCAGCCGGGATTCAACGCCGCCTGCAGCTCCACGATCGGTGCCGCGTTAGGCAAATCCCGTTTGTTGTACTGAATCACAAAGGGCATCTTCGTCAGATCATAGCCGTATTCGGCCATGTTATCGTAGAGATTCTGCATCGATTCCTGATTCGCTTCCATACGGTCCAGCTGCGAATCGGCAACGAATACAATCCCGTCGACGCCCTTCAGAATCAGTTTCCGGCTCGCGTTGTAGTACACCTGCCCCGGCACTGTATAAAGATGGAAACGCGTCTTGAATCCGCGAATCGTTCCCAAGTCCACGGGGAGAAAGTCGAAAAACAGCGTTCGCTCCGTCTCAGTGGCCAACGAGATGAGCTTTCCGCGGGTGTTCGGCGCGACCTTTTTGTACACGTGCTCGAGGTTCGTCGTCTTTCCCCCCAACCCCGGTCCGTAGTACACGAGTTTGCAGTTGATCTCGCGCGAGGCGTAGTTGATCATCGACATGATCAGCTTCTCCGTTAGCGCGAGTTATTGAAACAGCTTGTCGATCTCTTCATCCACGTTTCCGAGGAGCGGCCGTCGTTCAGGCTCCGGACGCGCCGGTCGAGTTCCGATTGCAGCAAAGTGCTGCGTGAGTTGTTCCACCGTCCCCTTCAGCTTGAGCTTTACCAGTCCGAGCGTCGTTTTGTTGTCGAACAGGACAACCAGAATCACGCGACGCCCGACGTCCGCCAGAAGCATTGACTCGCGCTCGCCCTGGTGGAAGAGCGTATTGAAGTCCGTTTCGCCGATGAGACGCGCCAATTGATCGTTGGCGCTGAAATCAGCCGCCGTTAGGCTCGCGAAAGCCGTTGCGTCGAATCGCGGCTGCTCTCCAACGGTCGTCACCAGCTGGCCGCTGCGGTCCACAACCATGGCGCACTTCGACTGCGAATCACGAAGGAAACGATTCAAGATCTCGTGGATCGCTGTCTGATCGTCCTTGGTGAAGCTCCAGCTAGCGGCGCCGTATGACATGGATCTTAGGTCTAAGGTCTAAGGTCTAAGGTCTAAGGTCGAAGGTCGAAGGTCGAAGGTCGAAGTCAAAGCTGGATGCTCGTTAGGACATCTCTCGCCGAGCAGCGAGGGCCTGCGCGATCGTCCCGCCGTCTGCGTATTCCAGGTCGCCGCCCATCGGCAGTCCGCGCGCGATGCGCGTGACTCGAACTCCCAACGGTTTTAACTGCTGTTGAACGTAGAGGGCCGTCGCCTCGCCTTCCACGCTCGGGTTCGTCGCAACGATGACCTCCCGCACCTCTCCAGCCTGCACGCGTGACGCGAGAGCTGACACCGTCAGATCCTCGGCAGACACGCCATCCAACGGGGCAAGGCGGCCGCCGAGCACGTGGTAGGTACCACGGAACTCACCGGCGCGCTCGATCGCCGCAATATCGGCCGCTTCTTCGACGGCGCAAATGACGGCTGCGTCACGCCGTGGATCCGCACAAATCGCACATAGCTCCCCCTCCGCGAGGTTGTAGCAGCGCCCGCAGGGATGGACCCGCTCGGTCAACTGTACCAGTGCCCGGGCCAGTCGTTGGCTCCGGTCGGCCGGTTGCTTGAGGAGATGGTATGTGAGGCGCAAAGCCGTCTTGCGGCCGATGCCGGGCAGACGCGCGAATTCCGTGACCAGTTCGTCGATAGCCGTCACGTTAGGCAGCACCCGCTAGAACGGGAGCTTGAACGGAAGGTTGAGCCCTCCGGTTGCTTTCTGCATTTCCTCCTGCGCGAGTGCGGTCGCCTTTTGCTGGGCATCGGCGACGGCCACGGCGATGAGATCCTCGAGCATCTCCACATCGGCGGGGTTTACGACGCTGGGATCCAGGCGCACGCGCTTGACCTGACCTCGACCGTCCGCTTCAACGGTGACCATCCCACCGCCGGCGCTACCGGTCACCGTCAGCTGCTGCAGTTGCTCCTGCATCTGTTGCAGCCGACCCTGCACCTGCTGAGCCTGTTGCAGGATCTTGAGCAGATCAGCCATTCACCGTGTCCAAGTCAAAGCGAGACCGGAAGTTAGCGATCCGTTTCCGACAACGGCAAGTAACGGGGTCGGATCTAGTCGAGAAGCTCCAGATCCAACTCGTCGATCGCTGCATTGAGTACCGGGTCCCGTTTTCGGAGCGAGGCAAGCGTCTCGCTGCGGATCGACGACGGCGTCATGCGAGCCGCCGCTTCCGTGGGCGTCGGCGGTGCGTCGCTCTCTCTTAACAGAACTTGGGTAATCGGTCCGAAGTGCGTGCGCGCGAGCGTGGCGAGATCGCTCAGCCGCGCGTTGAGCGCGTCGCGCGCCTGGGCATCACCCACTTCGAGCAGTAGCGCGCCGGCCGCCGTGATCGCGATAGGCTTGGACTTGTCAACGAACGTCGCCAGCACCGGTTTTTCGCGCCTCACGGCCGCGCGAAATTCGTCCCACGTGCGCTTGACCCCTTCGACATCAGCCACGGCAGCGCGCGACGGCTCGTTAGGTTGAATCGCTGGTGCCCGGTCGGCTGCCGGTGTAGCCGAGCGAACGACAGCGCTATCGCTCGTCGGACGTGCGACCGGTGCCGGCGGCGCCAGCGGCGGGCTGGCAGAGGACGGTGCGGCGTCCCTGACGACTTGCGGCGGTGGCGAAGCGCGAGGCGCTGACGCCGGCGCCGGTCGTGACTCGCCTGAGACGGGAGTCGAATCTGCACCGCCAAGCTGCGTGAGCAGTTCCTCGATCTGCACCGTACGATCGAGCAATGCGAGGCGCACGAGGAAAACCTCGAAGAGTAACTGCTGCTGACCACTGCGCTTGAAGCGCGGTTCCAGCTCGGCCAGCAAATGCAGCATGCGCAGCAAGTCCCCCGGCGTGAGACGGCTCTTGCGCTCCTCCAAAGCTGCGCGCGTGCGCTCCGAGACTTCCTGCGGCTCAGCGCCTAACGCGACGGCAAGCTGCGCGCG
>JBFMFA010000284.1:0-5074 GCA_040753195.1 Gemmatimonadota bacterium
GCTCCGCATCTATGATATAGCGGTCTGCGATGGCCAGTCTGAAATCGAGATCGGCCAGTGGGTCGATTCCCACCTCGACGTCAAATAACTCCTCGAGCGGGACCTTCATGGCGTCGAGGATCAGCGCCCGTGTCTTGGCCGAGGGGTATGGATGTTTGCCATTGACGATCTCGGACCAATGGCCGCGCGAGAGCCCCACCTTGAGCGCCCAGTGGTTCTGGCTCAGGGGGCTTGCCGAAAGTAGTTCGACGAGGCGCTGCTGCTTGAGACGGAGGCGCACGGTAGCAGTCCAGACAGCGCAAGCTAGCCGTGGGGTTTCGCGGCGCAGGATCGCGACTGAAGAAAGTGTTCGAGATCGTTCGCTCCGCGGTTCGCACTGGCCCCGACGCAGTCCCGGGACGTAGAATCGGCCCGGAGATGCGCACGGGATTTCTGAGTCATCTGCGGTCGATCGTCCCTTTGGCGGCAGTCGTCGCCGGCGCGGCGTTTGTCGGGTGTGGCGGCGAGCAGCCGCGACGGCCTAACGTCGTTTTCGTACTTGTCGACGACCTGCGCTGGGACGACATCGGCGTCGCCGGCCATCCCTTCGTGGAAACACCGGCGATCGATCAACTGGCCAGCGAAGGCACGCGCTTTCAAAACGCCTTCGCGACGACACCGCTCTGCTCGCCCAGCCGCGCCGCGATTCTCACCGGGCAATACGTCCACACCAACGGCATCATCGACAACACGGCGCGCGATTCGGCGAGCCATCGCCTGGCCACGTTTGCGATTCCGCTCACAAGCGCCGGTTATCAAACGGGCTTTTTTGGCAAGTGGCACATGGGGAACGATGATTCGCGCCGTCCCGGCTGGACGCACTGGGTAGCAATGAAAGGACAGGGCGAAGCAATCGATCCGAAGCTCAACGTCGACGGCGAACGGATCACCGCCAGTGGCTACGTGACCGATGTGCTCACTGATTACGTGTTGCGCTTCATGCAGCGCTCGCGTGGGCAGCCGTTCATGGTTTTTCTGGCGCACAAGGCACTGCATCCTAACGTGCAACAGCGCGACGATGGCAGCGTGGCCCCGTTACAGGGTCAGGGTGCAGGGTTCATCCCCGCCGAGCGACACCGCGGGCGCTACGCGCAGTCGGTTGTCGCAAGACGGCCTAACGCGACGGCATCCGTGCAACGCAAACCGGCGCTGCTGCGAAGAATCGATACGCTTCCACCCGTGAGTCACGCAACAGGGACGCCTGACGAGGACGTGCGTGCCAGGCTCGAAATGCTCCTTGGTGTCGACGAAAGTCTGCAGCGCATCCGTCAGGCGCTTGTCGAGATGGGTGAGCTGGACAATACGGTGATCGTGCTAACGAGCGATCACGGGTACTTCTACGGCGAGCACGGTCTAAACGAAGAGCGCCGATTGGCCTATGAGGAAACGGCGCGCGTCCCGCTTATTGTGCGCTATCCACCGGCCGTACGCGCAGGCAACAAGCCAGCACAACTGGTGCAGCTGATCGATCTCGCACCAACGATACTCGCCCTGGCCAGCGTCGCCGACACGGCATCGCGTCAGGGAACGTCCCTCGTTCCGCTGTTGGGAGGCGCATCTCCGAACTGGCGCAAATCGGTGCTCGTTGAGTACTACAGTGATCGCGTCTTCCCGCGCATGCGCAACATGGGTTATCAGGCTGTGCGCACCGAGCGGCACAAATACATCGATTATCTCGAGCTCGAAGGGATGGATGAGTTGTACGATCTCGAGAAAGATCCGTTCGAGCAGAACAACCTGATCGGAACGCCGACCGGAGACAGCCTGCTTCCTGGACTGAAGGCGGAGCTGGAACGCATACAGCGCGAAACCGGCTATCGCGCCGACTTTGCCGGGTATCGTTAGGTGGCTGCTCGGACGCTGTTCGCCGCGGTAGCCGTTATCCTCGGGTGCGTGGACACCAGCGTGCCACCGGGCGACGCGCCGCCGGGCATGGTCTGGATACCCGGTGGCAGTTTTCAAATGGGTGGCAACGGACCGCATGCACAGCCTAACGAAATGCCCGTACATCTCGTCCGCGTCGACGGCTTCTTCATGGATCGCGACGTCGTGACGAACGCGGAGTTCGCTGCGTTCGTTCAGGCAACTGGCTATGTCACCGTGGCGGAACGCCCTCCCGACGTCGACGCCCTGATGGCGCAGCTGCCGCCCGGAAGTCCACCGCCGCCTAGCGAGGCACTCGTTCCAGGCGCGCTTGTCTTTACGCCGACGGCGGGTCCGGTCCACCTACGGGACTGGTCGCGCTGGTGGCGTTGGGTGCCAGGCGCCAACTGGCGGCATCCGGGTGGCCCCGGCACGTCGATCAACGGCTTGGATTCACATCCCGTTGTGCAGGTCGCGTGGGATGATGCAGTCGCGTACGCCACGTGGGCCGGCAAACGTCTTCCGACCGAAGCCGAATGGGAATATGCGGCGCGCGGAGGCGTTGAACAGCGCGAGCATGCGTGGGGCGATGTCGCGTTCGACGCCGAACATCCGCAAGCGCATATCTACGAAGGCACGTTTCCGACGCGCCCCGCTGAGCCGAAGTCCGTGGGATCATTTCCGCCTAACGGTTACGGGTTGCGCGATATGTCGGGGAATGTCTGGCAATGGACGCTGGACTGGTTCGACCCGAACACATATCGCGACGATCACGCGCGCGGCCTTGTGCGCAATCCGACGGGCCCCGCGAGCGGCATCATGCCGGATGCCACACGCGTTATGCGCGGTGGATCGTTCCTCTGCAGCGACTCGTACTGTCGCGGCTACCGCGCGAGCGCACGCAACTCGGGAGCCCCTGACACCGGCGGTCCGCACATCGGCTTCCGTACGGTCATGACCGTGGCGCAGTGGCAGGAATGGCGTAGCGAACACGCTGACGTGTCGAAACGCGACTGAAAATCATTACTACATGAACCGAACCGAACTCGCGGCGACGATCAAACAGATCGCGCTCATCCACGGCGACTTCCTCCTCCGCTCCGGCGCGCGATCGAGTCATTACTTCGACAAATACCGCTTCGAGTCGGCGCCTAACGTGCTCCGCGCAATTGCTGAACACATGGCGCCGCTCGTCCCGCCGAACACGGAAGTCCTGGCTGGGCTGGAATTGGGCGGAATTCCGCTTGTGACAGCGCTATCGCTGCAAACGGGCATCCCGGCCGCCTTCGTTCGCAAAAAGGCAAAGGAATACGGTACCGCACAGCTGGCCGAAGGGGCGACGATAGCTGGTCGCCGGACGTTGGTGATCGAAGATGTCGTGACGTCCGGAGGTCAGGTCGTCGAGTCGTGCGGCGCAATGCGCGAACTGGGCGCGCGGATCGATACAGCGCTGTGCGTCATCGATCGCGAGTCTGGCGGAGCGGCCGCGCTTGGGGCGATCGGCATCGAATTGCGGCCGCTGTTCACTCGGAGCGAAGTCTCATAGCGTCACGTTGTAATGAAGCGCCTGACTTTACCGCGATTGGTCCGCCGGGCCGACGCGTAATGCCGACGGCGCCACACCGAACATGCGCCGACACGTCCGCGTTAGGTGCGCTGCATCCGCGAACCCTGCTGCGTGCGCGGCGGACGAGATCGATTCACCAGCCATCGCCAATTCCCACACCTTCAGGAATCGCCGCCAGAGGATGTACGGGCGAAGCCCCAGCCCGGTCTCTTCGACGAACAGGTGCCGGAAGCGGCTCGGTGAAAGAAACGCCTGCGCCGCAACTTCTTCGAGCGTGAGCTTGCCGTCGAGGTGCTCGCCAATGTAGGCGATTGCGCGCAGAATGCGTTCGTCGGACGCCACTCGCGGCTCCACTTCTCCTGTCAGCGCGCGAATCAGTCGCATACTCGCCGCCACCAGCGCCGACTGATCAGCCGACTGCCAGGCCGCAAAGACATCCTGCGCGCGTGGCAGCGCGCCTGCCGGCATCTCTGCAATCCCCTGAGAGAGGTACAGCTCGTTGATCACGCGACCCTCGCGTGTTTCCGGCTCCACAAACATCACTGCGTTCGCGCTCACTCCAGTTGCATTCATGGAATGCGGCTGGCGACTTGGAACGAGAGCACCAGCGTACGCCCGCCATTCTTCCTTCTCGCTTGTGCGAAACGCGAGCCCATGTTCCTTGCCAAATGCGATCTGAATCGCGTAGTGCGAGTGCAGTGGTACGACGCCTCCTTCACGTCCGATGAGCATGCAGCCGCCGTTCCAGGAAATGAACTGACCGACTCCGGCTGATTTCACACTGACTCGCTCGTGGTGGAGCCTGAATTATGTCAGCGCGAGCCTCCCTGAGAAATGAACGGGCGCTTTGAGTTCGCGCGTGTGTCCGTACCGCGCGGCTATTACGTCAGCCAAATGCTCAGCGTCGGCGCCCACGCCGCCCACGAGAGAAGAGTTGAGCCTGTGCAAAAAGCGCAGGCCGAGGAAATAGAGTCCGGGAACCGCCGTCACTCCGCGGCCGTGTACAGGAAACCCATCTTCAGCGAAGATGGGTACGTCGACCCAACTGAAATCGGGACGGAAACCTGTGCACCACACGATGCTACGGACGTCGAGCTGGCGATCATCGGCAACGGGCAGCCCATCCCGAACACTCTCAACGCGACCTGCTCTCTGCACTCCACCACGCGTCAGATCTCGCTCAGTCATCCCGATGAGCGCGTCGCTGGAGCCAAGGATGTTGCGACGTATGCGGCGACCAAGCACTGTGTTCGCGCCCGGTCGCATCACGGTGTGCCAGAGCCAGTCGAAGACGTCTCGGCCAAGGATGCTCCGCGGCATGCTGCCGACTGAGCGACCAGCCAGAGTCACTCGTCGCGTTTGTGCAAGCTCCAATGCGATCTGCGCCCCGGAGTTTCCGGCGCCAACAACGAGCACGTCTCCATCCGGCAGCTGTGACGGATTGCGGTACTCGTTCGAGTGTAGCTGCACGACTTGGCGATCGATTTTAGCTGCGAATCCGGGAACGCGCGGAGTTTGAAAAGGGCCGGTGGCGATGACGACGTTCTCCGCCTCAAAAAGCACGTCGTCTGTCGCGATCTCGTATCCACGCTCTACGCGGCGCAC
>JBFMFA010000285.1:0-5054 GCA_040753195.1 Gemmatimonadota bacterium
ACCATCTGCACTGATTGCACAAAGGAGCCGTCGGGATTACCCGGTGCGAGGCCGATGCGCTGGAATTCGCTCGTTAGGTACGCAACCGTGCTGTCTTCACCACGAGTGCCGGGGCCTCGCCCTTCAAAACCATCCGACGCGAGGCGCTGCGTATGTCGCATGAGGTCGTCGGTGGTGATTGTGGCCAACGCGGCGGAGTCGGCGCTCAGCCTGTCCGCGTTAGGAGCGCAGGCGACAACGGCGGAAATGATGCTTGCGACAGTGAAACGCATAAGCAGAGTCAGCCAGACGGGCGGGTCAGGGCACACATGATGAAGCGCACGCGGCCTGTCCAGCCATACGTGGAGCGCGTTCATGGGGGCGAAGAAGAAGAGTGCACGGCGGCGCTATAGCAAAGGAGCCAGCAGGTCGGTCGAAAGCGCAATGCGGCGGCGGAAGAGCGGAACGCTGCGTAGCGGCCGCGGCGGGAACGGCGGTCGAGTGAAGAGCAGAAAGCAGGCGATAGCGATTGGACTTTCCGAGGCACGAAAGAAGGGGGCGAAAGTGCCAGCACCGCGGGGTGGGCGCGGAAGAACGCGCCGCAAGAAGTGACATACCGCCTAGCGCACGTGAGCCGGGGAGCATTAGCGTAGGCGCTCCCAGAATGGACTCCTTCCCCCGAGGCCCCCGTATGAAGAAAGCAATCCTGCTAGCCGCGTTTGTTGTGGCGTGCGCGCCGAAAGACGAAGCGGCCGTCGACAGCGCCGCCGCAGCAGGTCCGGCCCCCCTGACGGCTGCGGATGTGGCCGGCACCTGGACTGGTATGACGATGCTGGAAGGCACCGACTCGGTCACCAATCGATGGACGATTACAGGCGACGGTATGCAGGGGAAGTTGGTCAACGAAGGGTCCACCGACACTACGACCGCAACCACGACGTACGACGCAGACAGTCTCATCTCTACTTCCACACCGTACGTGGACAAGAATCTTCCGGGGTCGCCAACCGTGACGTTCCGCTCCGTAGGGCGCCTAACGGGACCTGGCACGATGGCCGGCACAGCCACCCTCATGTTGGCGAGCAAACCGGACTCGGTGATCGCACGCGTGCGTTGGGAAGCAACCAAGTCTCCGTAAGAGCACCATTCACATCGTTACCCGCGAGGTCGTTATGAAGAAAGCAATGCTACTGGCAGCGTTCTTTGTCGCGTGTGGACCGAGGGAAGAGCCTGCCGCTGATACTGCGGCGATGGCCGCTGGGCCGGCTGCCCTTACAGCGAATGAACTCGCGGGGACGTGGAGTGGTGTGGTGATGGCCGAAGGGAGTGACTCGGTCCTGACACGCTTTACCGTGATCAGCCCCACGGGCATGGATAGCAAGACGGTTACAGAAGGTCAGACGGACACGGTGAACGTCACGCATACCATCGATGGCGACAGTGTTGTTGCCACGTCGGCCCCGCATGTCGACCAGATGCTGCCAGGAAAACCGGAGGTCACCTGGCGCGCGGTCGGACGAATGGTCGGCGGTAAGCTGGTCGGCGTCAGCACCACGATGCTGGCGAGCAAGCCAGATTCTGTGCTGGGTCGCGCGCGTTTCGAGATGACGAAGAATCCGTAAGTAGGGATTTCGTTAGGCAGAGGGCCGTCCACGTGACGGCCCTTTTGCTTGTGCGGCATCGCGCGCGCACCCGCGCTCCCCGACCGTTGACGATGGTCCCTAACGAGTCCAGTCGGTAGAAAGCCCGAGGGCACGACCCCTTCGCTGCACGAAGGCCACCACCACGCTAGCGGCCGCGATTACGGTGGCATATGGTTGGTGCGCACTCAGGAACCAGTGAACCGATTCCCAACCAATGATTAGAAACCGAGTTCTCACGATCGTCGCGGGAATGATGCTTCTTGCTACGCAATCGGTGGCGCAGCAGAAGACCGTGACGGGAAAGGTGACCAACGAGCAAGGCTCCGGGATTCCCGGAGTCCAGGTGGTCATAAAAGGAACGCAGCAAGGCACACTCACGAGTGCTACGGGCGACTACTCGATCCTCGCCGCTGTCGGCCAAGTCCTGACATATCGCTTCCTCGGATACGGCATGGAGGAGCGAACCGTCGGCGGTCCCGACGCGATCAACGTGCAGCTGCGCAGGGTGGCGACGCAACTCGGTGAGATCGTCGTGTCGGCGCTTGGTCAGACGACCGCGCAGCGCGCTCTCGGCACCGCACAACAGACGGTCCAGGGTGCAGCGATAGCGCAGACCCAGCGCGAGAACTTCATCAACGCGTTGTCCGGCCGAGTGGCAGGCGTCGAAGTGACCAGCTCCTCGGGCGTACCCGGAGCGTCATCACAGATCACGATCCGCGGCGTGAGTTCCATCAGCAGCAGCAATCAGCCGCTCATGATCGTCGACGGTTTGCCCCTGGACAACAAGACGCTCAATACCGGAGTCCTGGCCTCGGATGCGCCGGGATCGCAGACTGCGTTCAGCAACCGCGGACTCGATTTCACCAACCGCGCGGCGGATCTCAATCCGGAGGACATCGAAACGCTGGTCGTGTTGAAGGGGCCCGAAGCGTCCGCGCTCTACGGCATCGATGCAGCAAACGGCGCGATCGTCATCACGACGAAGCGTGGTCGCTCGGGCCTCGGAGGGTTGGAATACAGCACCAGCTGGCGGGTCGAAGGGACACGGGCGCGTCCGGAAACGCAGAGTGTGTACAGCCCCACCACGGTCACCGGCGAGACGATCGGCGATTTCTTCTACTTCGGCGCGCCGTATCCGGAGGGGACAGTCTTCTACGACAACATCGACGGCTTCTTCCGCACGGCGCTGACGCAGAAGCACACCTTGTCGCTCAGCGGCGCCGCTCAAGACAACCGGATCACCTATCGGCTCGCGTTTTCGGGTGACAAACAGGAAGGCGTCGTTCCGAACTCTGACCTAACGCGGATCACGCTGACTGGAGCGTCACAGGCGCAGGTGAACAACTGGCTGCGCGCCGATCTCGCGATGACGTACAGCGGTGGAGAGAACCAGCAGCCGTGGAAAGGGGCGAATGGGCCGCTACTCGGTTTGTTGGTGTGGCCGCAGACGGATAATGCGAGGGACTGGACGACACCGTCCGGGGCACGTCGCCGCCTAACGAACCTGGCCCAGGCGTCGGAAATCGACAATCCATATTTCAACGTCGAAAAGAATCTGAGCACGGCCGAGAACAGCCGCATCTTTGCAAATCTGGGACTGACCGTTACACCGTTCTCGTGGGGGTACCTCAAGAGCAACGTCGGCGTCGACGGCTACACCACGGACTATCAGATCCTGCGGCACCCTGAAAGCGCGCTAGGCTTCACCAACAACGGCATTCTCGACGAAACGAACGACGTGACGCGGAACCTGAACGCGCAAACCCTGCTCAACTTCAACACGTACAACCTCACATCGGATATCGGCATTACGGGTCTCGTTGGCAATCAGATCTCCGACTTCAAGTCGACGGCCTCGGCCCTAGTGGGGCGCGATTTTCTGGACCCCAATTTTGTCTCGATCAACAACACAAACTTCCGCACCAATCGAACGACGCTTACACAGCGGCGCCTCGTGAGCTTGTTTGGGCAAGCGACCGCGAGTTACAAGGAATTTCTGTACCTAACGCTCACGGGTCGTAATGACTGGACGTCGACGATTCCGGCGGAGCGCAATTCGTTCTTTTACCCGTCGATTTCGGCAAGCTTCATCTTCTCTGATGCCTTCCCGCGTATCGGCAATTTCATGACGGGGAAGGTGCGCGCCGCGTACGCGGAAGTGGGCAAGGATGCGCGCCCCTACGCGTTCCGTCCCTCGCTCGAATTCAAGACGACCTCGTTTGGCGGTTACGGATACGGCTTCACGGGGCCGAATCTCGGGTTGAAGCCTGAGTTCGCGCGCTCATACGAGTTCGGTACGGAGCTCGGCTTCCTGGAAGATCGTCTGGGGCTCGACCTCACATGGTACCGCAAGCAGACGAAAGACCAGATCGTCAACGACATCCGCGGCAGCTACGCCACCGGGTTCATTCTCTTCAACCTGAACGGCGCGGTGACGCGCAATCAGGGGCTCGAACTCGTGCTGCGTGGCGTCCCGGTATCGAAGCGTGATTTCACATGGGACGTGCTGGCGAACTTCGACCGATCGCGCGGCAAGGTGCTGGAGCTGCCTAACGCTTTGCCGGAGTCATATGTGTCGGACACATGGCTCTACGGCAACGTGCGCAACGGCACCGCGCCGGGCTTATCGACACGCTCGTTGACCGGGCTCTTTTATCTCCGCAACAATAACGGAGACATCCTGATCGATCCGACGACCGGACTTCCCATCCGATCGACCGCGTTCATCGACGCTGGCTACGATCGCCAGCCGAAGTGGACACTCGGCCTAACGAATACGTTCACGTACAAACGGTTCGCGTTGAACTTCCTCATCGACTTCCGCAAGGGCGGCGACATCTTCAACGGCACCGAGCACTACCTCACCGTGCGGGGCCTCAGTAAGCGTACGTTGGACCGGGAGCAGCCGCGCGTGATCAAAGGGGTTCTGCGCGACGGCAAGGAGAACAGCGCCACTCCGACGCCTAACAACATCGTGGTGATTCCGTCCGTGCAACCGGCGTACTACACCTTGATGAGCGAGGAGCTGTTCATCGAGAAGGACATCGACTGGATCCGGCTACGCGACCTCACGCTGCGCTACACACTCCCCGGCCAGATTCTCAAAGCGAAGGACGCGAGCGTGTTCATAACGGCGACTGACTTGTTCCTCATCACCAACTACTCAGGCCTCGACCCGATCGTAAACGGGAATAGCGCGGCCGTCGGAGGGTCGAGCGGGTCCGGCATCGATCTCGGCAACTTCCCTGTCCCGCGCGGCATTAACCTCGGCTTCAGGGTGGCGTTCTGATGACACACGTGAAGAGACTGCGCGCCGCCCTGATCGTGGGTGCGCTTGCGCTCACCGCTAGCTGCAAAGACTTCCTCGACGTCAATCAGAACCCGAACGCGCCGCAGGAAGTCACCGCGAATCTGTACCTGCCGCCGATGCTG
>JBFMFA010000286.1:0-5053 GCA_040753195.1 Gemmatimonadota bacterium
CCTCGCCGCGTACAATGTGCGCGCGACGCGCGGCGCGATCGCGCTCTCCGCAGGACACGTCACGTTCGGCAACCACCGCTTGCTCGCCTGGCAGTTCCGCAGCCGCGGCGTCACAGCGGACGTGGCAGTCGGGCGACACCTAACGATTGCCCTCGCCTCGAGCGCCGGGTCCGAACTCGTGGGGTGGAGCGACCCCTTTGGACTGTCGCGGCCGCGGCATCGCGTGAGATCGACCACGGCTGCGATTGAGGCGCAGCCGTCGCGGCCAGGTCTGCTGCGGCTCGAGTTCACGGCGCTGGACGGGTCGTTGCAGCCAGTCCCTTCGTTCACGCAGGAAGCAGCAACGGATCGAGAAACGAGCCGCGGCGTTGGGGCGCAGCTCCTGGCGAGCGACGCCTCGCAGCGGGTACGACTGGCACTCGGCGTCGCGCGCAGCCGCTTCGACAATCCACGCGATCCGCTCCTCGCCAGCGACTCCAGCATCGTCGCGGTGCGGCAGGAGACTCGTGCGGCTCGCTTCGGCGAAGTCACCGTTGAGGTGCTACGCAGCAAGACCATCGCGACGATCCCCACCTCATTGACGTTCGTTGTCCGACACGAGCGCAGCGACCCGCTCTATCGGAGTGTGGCAGCGTTCGTCCAGGCCGATCGGCAACAGGATGGCATCGACGCAAGCGGGAGCGCGGGCGTCGTGCAGTGGCAGGCGTCCCTCTCGCGCGCACGCGACAATCTGGACGAGGTGCCGTCCTTGCTTATCACGCGGACGCACAATTACTCCGTGAACGCGGCAGCGCCGGTGGCGGCGCTCATGCGCGCACCGAACGCGTGGTGGCTGCCGGTGCTGACGATCGGCTGGAGCGCCGTACAGCAAACAGGCGATAGCACGCCGCCTAACGGTGGGTTCCGCACGCTCGCTCAAATCCCCGATCAGCGCAGCGGCAACCTGGGTACGAGCGCGACGTGGCAGGGCGCCCAGTGGAACGCGAGTTATCGCGCGGGCCGGTCGTTGGTGGACAACCGCCAACCGACGCGAGAGCGCGCCGACGTGGCGACGATCACGCACGCCATTACACTCGGCCGCACACTGGCCCACGCATCGTTTGCCGTCGACCTCTCACGCGAGTCGCTCGAGAGCAAGGAACTGGGACATGTCGCCGTGAATCAGCGGCTCGGCGCGCAGGGGGAGTGGAGCCCGTTCCGCCACAGCGCATTTGCCGCCGCGGTTACGCTCGCTGACGCGCGCGACGACAACGCCACAACGCGCGGCCGCAACATCGAGATGCGCTTCGAAGTCACGCAGGGATTCAACGTGTGGGTTCGTCCGCCGGACGGGTCGCAGGCTCGTGCCTTTGTGCGCTGGAGCCGCGCGGCCGCCATGCAGCGCACGGCGGGCATGCGCCAGGCGTCTGTCGTGCAGTGGACGCTCGATGGCGGCTTGAGCCTACGCCTCTTTTAGGGAGCCACCCATGCGACGCCTGCTTCGCTCAGTTTGCACGTTAGGCACTCTGGCTGCGGCCGACGGTGCTCTGCCGGCGCAGGTGACGGTAAGCCCAACAGGGGTGAACGTGACAAGCCAGGGCGCCACGACGGTCTTTCTCACGTTCGGTGGAATCGGCGCGGACTTGGCGCCTGCGGAGGCGTTGTGGTGCGGGGCCTTGCTGGACGCGCGGCCGGATATTGGACTGCGCTGCGATCCGGCGACGTTGTTCGGTCGCCTGCCGATACGTTTCGAGCTCGCGCGAGCGAGTGGCAGCGGAGCACTGACCGACATCATGACGGTGCCGGCCTCTGTCACGCGGCGTGCCTATCAGGCCGCGGCGGCGGGCGAGCGCGCCGACTTCTTCTATGTCCGCCGCTTCGTCAGCAGAAGCGGTGGCCGTGACGTGTATGTGGCCGTGACGTGCCGCCTAACGGGTGGAGGGGCGACATCGCCGCTGTCGCTGGTCGACGTGCGGCTCGCGTTTGAGGTCGAGACACCGGTTGCAGTGCTGGATGCTGCAGCGCCGGCGCCGGCCTGGTTCGCCGAGATCGCCTATACAGGCACGGGACGCCTGCAGGGGCGCTGGGAAGTTGTGCGTCCGGGCGAAGAGCTGCCGACTGAAGAGGACCTTCTACCCGAGGCATCGCTTCCTTTAGAAGAACGCGCGCGGCAGAGGAGGTTCACGCAACTCGAACGTTTCAATGTCTTTCTGCCGCCAACCGGACGCATTCGTCTAGCCGGCCCGGACCCAGCTCGCCTCCCAAGGAATGTGGACGGCGCGTACCTCGTGCTACTACGGATCGAAGCGACACACGATCGGGATGGCGAATCGAACCTAACGACGGTCGCTGCCGGCGAAGGGGTCGTGGCGAGTGGTGCGGTGGCAGGGTTTCCCATGCCCACGCTGCGCTATATCGTGGGGAGCGGGTCGGTGGGCGTGGCGCCCGAGGCTGCCGCGGGCAACGGCGTCACGCTCCTGTCACCCAACGAAGGGGCGCTTCCCGCCGCCGGCAGCGCCTGGAGCTTCGTGTGGCGTCCGATCGTGCTCGCCGCGCGTTATCGTCTGGAAATCGAGCGCCCCGACGGCACACGCGTTTTCGAATCGCTGATTCCGGCGAGCGTGGCCGCGTATCGCCCCCCGCCCTTCCTCGCGGATAGAGTGGGAGCGGGTGAGCTACGTTGGCGAATTCGGGCCCTCGATGCAGCGAACCGCGAAGTAGCGCGCAGCGTCTGGCGCGCCATCTCGTTGGGCGCGCAGTGAGAATCGCAGCGGGTCCGCGCGTTCAATAGAACGCCGGACGTCGTTCTATCAACCCGCTCGAGGAGAGCACCGCTATGCGCAGCCGTTTCGCCGTACTCGTCAGCGCCCTCACGTTAGGCGCCGCCAACGCCGTGGCGCAAGACATCATCGTTCGCGATATCGGCTCCGCCGAGATCTCCTACGGCAACGGCGCCCGGCCGAAGATCCGGCGTGGCATGACGTCGCGCGTCACGATCGTGAAGGACCTCATCGATCTCGTTCCGTTTCAGACTATCTCTGTCACCGGCACCGGCGTCCGGATCGCCAATCTCAGTAACGGACGCACGAGCGCCAGCACGGGCTTTCTCGCAATGGATGTCACGGTGCCCGCGACGTTCAACACAAACTCGACGATCACATTGAACGTCGGACTCAGCGATCGGTTCGTCATGAGTGTCGTGCATCGCGGGCTCGTCTCTGCGATCGTTGCCACGCCTCAACCCTCGACGCTTCAGGCAGGGACACCATGGGTCGCCACGGTCAGAGGGACAGATCTCGGTACACCAGTCGCCAACCTCGGACCGGCAGCCTGCCATAACGCGCCTACCGCAAGTCACTTCACAGATTCAGTCAGATTCACCTTGGTGCGTCAGGCAACGTGCAGCACCAACTCGTTCACGTTAAGAATCGACCCAAGTGCCAGCGACGACCCACCCAAGTACGCGTTGGCGTCAGGCAACACGCCGGTACTCGGCTTCTCGTACATCCCGCCACCGCCAAGCGGTGTTCAGTGCGTTTCCAACCCTGGCCTCTCGGCCCCTGTGATCACTGCGCCAGGCAACCTTCAGACGATCGTGTTTGCAAGCGCGACTCCGTCACCCACGAACATCGTTATTCGCTGGGACTCGCTGACGAACACGGGCCAACCTGTGCCTAACAATGAGTGGATCGTGTCCCAAGTCCCCTTGAACACAACCATCGGTGGCTCCTTGCTGAATGGCGGTAGTCCAAAGGGGTCCACTTTTACACTGAAAGCACTCTCGAGGACGTTCAGCCTTGCCATTCCGGGCACGTACAAGTTCACGGTCCGGCCGAAAAACTGCGGACAGAATGCATTGGCGGCAGCGGTGCAATTCACGATCCGCTATTGATTGGCTTGGTGACGCATTCTCGTAAGCGTTAGGCGCCGCATGATGCCGACCTCGGCGAACCAGCGTCGGTTGTCCTCTGTCGGAGGGCAGCCGGCGCTTGTATTGTTGCGCGGAAGTGCGCGCGCCGAAGCGGCGCAGTATGCCGATCCTTCACCGAGTCGCATGTCATCGTTCCCGAACCCTGAGAACGAAGAACGAGACGCCGCCGGGGCCGAGTCCTCCAGGGTGTTGGAACGAGTGGTGGCGAAGTTCAAAGGGTTGTTGAGCATCGCCGCGACACGCCACCAACTTGACCCCGCTGAGCGCGACGCGCTCACCCAGGAACTGCGCCTCAGGCTCTGGCGAGCCCTCAAGGACAACGCGACGATCAGCCACGTGGCGGCGACGTATGTGCAGCGCGCAACGATGTCCGCGGCGCTCGATCTCTTGCGACGGCGACGCGAGCGTGAGGAAGCGTTACCTGACGAAGACGGCCTTGCGACACCGTCCATGCGTAGCGGCGACCGTGCCGATTCGTTGCTCGAAGCCGGCGACGTCGCTCGGGCCGTCGAACGCGCGTTGCTCGTATTGCCCGAATCCCGACGCGCTGTCGTTAGACTCCACTTGCGCGGCTACGAGCGTGATGAGATCGGATCCCTGTTAGGCTGGAGTGAAGCAAAGACGCGCAACCTCTTGTACCGCGGGCTCGATGATCTGCGCGCCGAGCTCACGCGGTTAGGCTTTGGACCGGACGCCCGATGAGCGACGAACGACTGCGGCAAGCCTACGACACGCTTTTGCGCGAGCGCTCCAGACGCGCGTCTGAAGCAGACGTGTCGCTCGACGCGATGCGTGACGTGCTCGAGCGGCGTGGCAGCGAAGACGTGCGCCTTGCCCTCATCGACCGAATCATGGCCCATCCGCGGCTCGCTGAGGAATTTGCCGTCCTCCGCGCCGCGCATGAAGCGGCGAAACCGGCGCGACGCATGGTTCTTTCGGCGCGGCCGTTCGCTATTGCGGCAGGCATCATCGCGGTCATCGCGTTAGGCACGTGGTTCACGCAAAGAGAAGGTAACGAAGACCTCATGCGTGGCGCGCGCGTCGGGATCCCGCTCTACGCACCGGCCGAAACGGTGCTGGCGGATTCGGTTGGTCCTTTCGCATGGGCGGGAGTGCCTGACGGGAGGCAATACATCTTTGAGC
>JBFMFA010000287.1:0-5034 GCA_040753195.1 Gemmatimonadota bacterium
ATGGGCGGCGATCAGACCGTTCGTGTCTGCAATTGCCTTGGCCACGCGGTGCACAATGGCAGTCCAAGCAAGACTTCGTCCAGTGTGCCGCGAAGGAGCTCTACCTCAACTCCGCTCGCGATCCGGTCGTTAGGCCCGCTAAAACTTCGCGCGCTCGACCCAGCCGCTGACCCCTTTCATCCGGATCCGGCGCCAGTCCCCACGCGACTCTCCCAGCTGGACGCGAGTGTCGGGCCCAACCGAAGCGACGATGCGTGATCCGTGCGCCGGGCTCGCACGCACAGTAACCCAACGGCGCGCCGTCGCCCGTATCCATCGGACTGACCCCGCTGAGCGCACCGGCGTTCTTTTCGGCGCAACTGCGCGCGGCACTACAACTTCCGCGGCGCCGAGCAAAGACGGCGGGGACGGCTCGCTTGGATCGACACCTGGTCCTTGGAATGGCACAGGTGCCGCGTCGGTCGATGCGTTCGATGCCTCCACGCTCGCAGGTGGCGGTGTCGCCGTGAAGTCACTGGCGGTGTCTTCGATGCCGGCGAATACGGGTGTGTGAAAATCGACGCCGGAATCGACGCGCGTCGTTAGGACTGCCGAGCTCGTCTCTTTAGGAACCGACACAAGCTCGGCGGGTGGCGCCTCTTCGTCACCGCGGTTGGCGAACCACGCGGCGGAGACCAAGCCTGCAAATGCAAGCACGCCAACGCCTTTCAACGCATACGGGGCAAAACGAAAGCCTTCGGGGGCCGTTCCACACCAACGGCAGGTTCCTTGGTGCGCCGGATAATAGGAGTCGCAATCAGCGCAGTGCGCGAGTGGCAGCATCTCACCAAAGCCATCGCGCAACTGGAACAGGTGTCCGCAGTGAGGGCATTGAGAGGCGGCTAGCATCGCCTTCATCCCGCATGCATCGCAACGCACCGAGCGCATTCGACTACCCTCTCTGTAACAGCGCCTACAGACGCCACTCTGTGCCGGCTTGCGCCAGCGCTCCTGATACCGTCGTCTTCGTCAAAGGTGTCGTCAAGTCCGCGAAGTGGCGAATTAGACACCGAGTTGGACTAATTCGTCGCCGGTAGCCACTGTCGTCTCCGAAGCTGCCGGTACTTTTGCTGCCGGGTCGGAAGCGAGCGGAGCTCACCGTACCTGCCCAATGTCCGGGAGACTCATTGCTGGCGACTGGAAACCGAGCGCTTCGGAGACGAGCGAGCCCAAACGAGAAACCGAGTCGATGCCCTCCTTTCCAATAGAACCTCCGGTCGAGCCGATGCTCGCCAAGCTCACCGAGGAGTTGCCGCCTGGTGACGGCGGGAAGTACCTCTACGAGCCAAAATGGGACGGCTTTCGCGCGATCGTCTTTCGCGGAAGCGGCGACGATCTGTACATCCAGAGCCGCGATCTCAAGCCGCTGGACCGCTACTTTCCCGAACTGCACGACGCGTTGATCGCGCAACTGCCTAACGGCTGTGTTCTGGATGGCGAGATTGTCATCGCGATCAACGACGGTCTGAGCTTCGACCTGTTGCAGATGCGGCTGCACCCGGCTGCCTCGCGCGTCGCGAAACTGGCCAAAGAGACACCGGCTTCATTCGTGGCGTTCGATGCACTCGCTGCGGAAGGTCGGAACATCATGGCCGCTCCGCAGAGTGAACGGCGCCAGGCGCTCGAGCGCTTGCTCGAGGATGTGGGACCTCCAGTCCATCTCACTCCGTGCACGCGCGACCGCCTAACGGCTGAGCGTTGGCTCAAGGAATTCGAGGGGGCGGGGCTTGATGGCGTGATCGTGAAGCCAGTGAATGCGCCCTACGAGCCGGGTAAACGTTCGATGATCAAAGTGAAACACGCACGCACCGCAGATTGCGTCGTCGCCGGATTTCGTTGGTACAAGCTCGATCGCAGCGCGATCGGTTCGCTGTTGCTCGGGCTGTATGATGATGACGGCAAGCTGCAGCATGTTGGTGTGACGTCTTCCTTCTCAATGGAACGGCGCAAAGAGCTGGCGCGGGAGCTCGCCCCGCTCCGTGAGAACGCGCTGGCGGGGCATCCGTGGGGCGAATGGGCCGAAGCGCAAGTCGAAGGTCGCATGCCCGGTGGCCAGAGTCGCTGGAGCGCCGGGAAGGATCTGTCCTGGGAGCCACTGCGCATCGAGCGCGTGTGCGAGGTGAAGTACGATCACATGCAGGGCGATCGCTTCCGCCACGCCACCACGTTTCTCCGCTGGCGGCCGGACAAGCCACCTAACGAGTGCACGTACGAGCAGCTCGAGGTCACGCCGCCGTACGAACTGCAAAAGGTGTTCGGAGCAACGGGAGACGGCGCCACTCGCTAGCGTCGATCAATACCGATCGCGGACTACGGACCCCAGGATGGTGTTTCGTCGGGATCGAGCGCCTCCTGGTCTGGCCGCAACTCGACGGGTACGTGCTGCAAGTTCACGCGAATACGAGTCCATGTCGTGTAACGCCCCCGCATCGAGTCGACCAGAACATCGGCCGGTTGCAAGAGCGCTGCTGCCTTAGGATGTCGCACCTTCCACCGCTGCAATCCCGCTAGCGCCGCTTCCTTGTTAGGCGAACGACCGATCTCGATGAGCGGGAACTTTGACACACGCCGCTTTGATGGCTGAACGCGGGGAGGTTCTCCTTCCTGTTTCTTGTAGTGCGGAGGCCCAGGTGCATCACCAAGACCCTCCTTCTCGTGACGGGCCGACAGCTCGAGCAGTTGCTCAATCGATCCCGCGTGAAGATCGATCTCCGCGTGGCGATCGCCGATGTCTGCAAATCGCGCCGGCATCGTCGCCATCGTAAAATCACTCGGCTCGCAGTCGGGAACCTCATCCCAGCCTAACGGCGCCGAGACGCGTGCTTCCGGCGTGGGCCGCACCGAATACGCTGAGGCAACCGTTCGATCCTTGGCGTTTTGGTTGTAATCGACGAAAACGCCGTGGCGCTCCTCCTTCCACCATTTGCTCGTGGCGATCGCCGGCGCGCGACGTTCGACCTCACGGGCAAAGGCGAGCGCCGCACGCCGCACTTCGTCGAAGGTCCACCTGGGTTCAATGCGCGCGATCACGTGCATGCCGCGCGAACCCGACGTTTTCGGCCAGCCACGCAAACCGAAGTCCCTCAGCGTCGCGTCCGCGACCACCGCGACTTCGCGCACCTGTGACCACGGCACACCAGGAACAGGATCCAGATCGACGCGCAACTCATCCGGGTGGTCGAGATCCTCGGCGCGCACGGGATGCGGATGCAGCTCGAGGCAGGCGAGGTTGGCAAGCCAAACGAGTGCCGCCGTATTCCGCGGTACAACCTCTTCGGCCGTACGACCGGACGGAAACTTCAGCGCGACGACTTCGATCCAGTCGGGCCTGGATTCGGGGGCACGCTTTTGATAAAAGAACTCCCCTTGGATCCCATGCGGATACCTAACGAGCACGTTAGGCCGGCCGCCGGCGCCGCGGAGTGCCCCCGCCGCGACGTTGATGTAATACCGGGCGAGATCGAGCTTCGTGTACTTCGGCTCGGGGAAGAGAACCTTGTCCGGATTGGTGATGGAAACCTCGTGGCCGTCGAGGCTCAGCGTTTCTTTGTTTTCACGCTTGGACTTCGACGGCTCACGAGGCATCTAGATTTCGTTGCAGTGATGCGGTCCGGCCTGCTCCGCGGTTCAGTGTATCGCCGCGGCCTCCAGTTCGGGTAGATACTCCTCGAGCCGGTCCATCGTTTCGTTCGCGCCGCCTTCCATTCCGGATTGCAGCATTCCGTCACGCTCTTCCTTTGACGCGAAGACAGAGCGTGTCGTCCACGTCGTTTTACCGTTCTTCTCGGTAAGCGTCAACGTCTCCACAGATATTTGGCCAGGGAAACCTTCGTACTCGAAGGTCTGTACGACACGTTCGTTAGGTACGATCTCGCGAATCTCTCCACGGAATGCATGTTCGACACCGTCGGGCCCTCGCTGGACGTAGCGGTACCTCCCGCCCGGCCGGAAGTCCAACTCACACTTGCTCATCTCGTAGCGCCGCGGGCCCCACCAGTGCTTG
Source organism: Gemmatimonadota bacterium (assembly GCA_040753195.1). Classification (GTDB taxonomy): domain Bacteria; phylum Gemmatimonadota; class Gemmatimonadetes; order Gemmatimonadales; family Gemmatimonadaceae; genus DASYRX01. Next base: position 4,043 of record JBFMFA010000287.1, read on the forward strand.
AGATGCTCGCACTTGCTGAGTGCCTCGAAGACGAGGCGCCGCGGAGCGTCGAAGTGGCGCACCATAACGATCTCACGATCCGACGGGAGCGTGACTTTCAGCGGTTCATTTCTTCTTGCGGGCATGTCGCTTCTCCTTCTTCTGAAGTGTCCTGAGATAGTCGTCTAACTTCTCGTAGCTCTCTTCCCAGTTCTTGCGATAGCGCTCGAGCCATGCGTCGATTGCCTTGAGCGGCTCGGCGACGAGGCGACGCGGTCGCCACTGCGCATCGCGTCCCTGCGCAATAAGGCCGGCACGCTCGAGCACCTTTAAATGCTTGGAGATCGATGGCTGACTCATCGCGAAAGGCTGCGCGAGCTCCATTACCGTCGCTTCCCCGGAGGCGAGCCGAGCGAGAATAGCGCGGCGCGTCGGGTCTGCAAGTGCGGCAAAGGTTGTACTGAGCGTGTCGGTCGTCATCGTAGATAGCCAGCTAGGAATATAGCCTACAGGCTATATACATTGCTCGGGTTTCACTGTCAATGCTCGGTGCACGGCAATGACGGTGGGGCTTGCCGGCGTTCCAACCATCGCCAACTTCCAATTGTCGTACTACTAGTACGATCGTCGTACTAAACCCAAATGAGTGCAGCCATGACGCCGGTCTCTTATCACATCCTGTTGTCGCTCACAGGCAAGGATCGCCACGGCTATCTGATCAAAAAAGCCGTCGAACAACAGACACGGGGCGCGCTGCGGCTTGGTCCGGGGACGTTATACGCCGCCATTCGGCGTCTGGAGGACGAAGGACTCATCGAGGAATCGCGCTGGCGCCCCGAGGCCGATCTGGACGATCAACGGCGTCGCTACTACAGCCTAACGGCGACCGGACGTGCAGCGCTGCGGGCAGAAACGGACCGCTTGCGCGAGACGGTGTCGTTCGCACTCAAGCAGCTCAACCCTAAACCAGCGCGTTGACCTCCCATGTCCTCCCGCGAATCTGACAGTCAGCT
>JBFMFA010000288.1:0-5033 GCA_040753195.1 Gemmatimonadota bacterium
GAACATCGGAGTACCCTATCAGAATGTCTTCGTAAAGAAGACACGGGCGCTCCTCTCAACCCTTATCGGAAACTCAAAAGCATGACCGAGTTTTGGGTTCTCAGTTCTCAGCGTGGAGTCACTTCGAGTGTTCGGTTCACGTGCTCAGTTCAAGTGCTCAGCTCTCAGCGACTGGAACTGCAAACTCCAACTGCAAACTGAATAAGACTCAAAGCTCCACAACTCCAAACTCAGGACTCATTGGTATTGTATGTAGACCGGCTTCGGGAACAGCGCGAAGACTTCCTCAGGCGTCATGAGGCGCCACCCTTCTTTGCGGCGATCGTTCTTATAGAACAGCTTGAAGCCGGTGAACTGCACGGGCTCAGGGTAGATGAAGCGTTCGTAACTTCCACGCTTCAACGAGGGATTTCCCCAGCCGTCCATGTCGATGACGATCTGCACGCGCGGATCGAGTTTGATGCCTTTGTAGTTCCGCAGCATGTTCTGCGTGAATCGGTGGACGACGAGGACTTTCGGTGGCAGGCGGTACTTGTCGACGATATCGGCGAGAAACGACGTGGCGTAGTTGATGTCGTCGTCGTTCATACTGCCGATCACGGTGCCGGGACGTTTCCCCGTTTTCATCGAGAACTCTGGATCGAGCGCGAGGTGCACGTTAGGCCTGGCGAGGTATTTCTCGAGCCAGGGGAGTTCCGCCTTGACGTTGCTGAGGCCGACCTGCACGTCGAGGAACATCAGGGCGTTTTTGCTTTGGGCCCATCCGTATACGCGCTCGATGAGCGAGCTGTCCATGCGTGCGCGATACTTCCCATCCTTGCCCGGGTGATGCTGCGCGACCGTGACGATGAGATGCAGGGCCGGCACGATCGGCGTGGTGGTGTCTGCCTTTTGCCAGCGGGCCACCTCTTTCTCGAGTCGCTGCAACATCTGCTCAGGCGGAATCTCGCCGAGGATGCCCATACGCTTGGAGAGCGGATTGCCGTAATACGCGAGAATGCGCTTGTTCGGCAGGATCGCGCCGGGGAGCGGGGCCGGACCCTTCACGGGCCATTCCGGTTTCGGCTTCGCAGGGCGCTTCACCGCGGTGCTCTCGTTAGGCGCACGGCGCGGGCACGGGGTGTCGCACGATTGAGCGCCGCGCCGCGTGGACGTCTGCGCCACGGCGACATCCGTAGCGCACAGGAGGAGGCCGGTCAGGACCGGAGCGAAGGCGTAACGAAACGGCATATGATAGGCACGGTAGTCGGTGGCTGCTACGACGCGCAAGCGGCTATCTCATTGTGGCAACGCGGCTTCCGCGGCGACGCCGGCGTGACGATCTGGGCCCATTTTCGCAATGACCCCGGCCGGGTGTGCGTCGTCCAATGTTGTAATGCCCCGCACATTTTTTTCGCTCGTCGCCGTCAGTGCTGTCCTTTCGCTCGTCGGGTGCCAGACGCCGGTCCCCGCCGCGCGGGCGTCCTTCAGAGTACCGTCGGTTGCTCCCGTTGGTGCCCCTGAAGAACGCGAAATCACGCCGGCAGTCGCTGCGGCTACGTTCGACAGCGTCTGGACAAGGATCCGGCAGACGTACTACGACACGACCTTCAAAGGGCTCGACTGGAGCGCCGTTAGGCGCGAACTCCGCCCACGTGCAGAACGGGCCGCCACCCGCGCACAGCTCCGGGTCGTCATTATGGACATGCTCGCCAGGCTGGGTGACTCGCACATGACGGTGCTGCCGCGCGAGTTCAGTGCCCCGGCGCCGGATGACTCGGACGACGATTCACAACCCGGCGGTGTCGGGATCGAAGCACGCATCATCGGACGCAGCCTCGTCGTCTGGCGCATCGAGCCTAACGGTGCCGCGGCAAAGGCGGGTGTCCGTACCGGATGGGTCATCGACCGCATCGACGACCTACGGCCGGACAGCGCGATTGCTCAGCTGAAGGCCGAGCGCAATCCCCGTACGCGACGTACGTTGGCAATCCAGATGACGGCGCGCCTGCAGCAGCGCTTTGAAGGTCCCGCCAACGAGCCGGTCGCAGCGGCCTTCCGCGATGAAACCGGAGCCGTGCGCGACGTGGAGATGTTCCGCACGCCGGTTCTTGGAAAGCCCATCAAACTCGGTCACATGCCGGTTCTTGTGGTGCATGCGTCGTCGCAGCGGCTCGAGCATACGCCCACAGTGGGTAGCTGCGTCGGCGTTATGCGCTTCAACTACTGGCTACTGCCCGTGATGTCGCAACTTGCGTCAGCGATGAGCTCGTTCGAGGGGTGCACCGGCGTCATCATCGATCTGCGCGGCAATGTGGGCGGTCTCGCGGCTATGCTGTCCGGCGTCTCCGGCTTTCTCGCGGACACTGCAGTCACGCTCGCCGTCGTCCACTCGCGCGGCCAGGAAATTCGCTACGACGTGTTCCCGCGCCGCGCCACGACGACAGGCGCGCGCGTGAAACCCTTTGGCGGGGCTATCGCGATTCTCATTGATCCGTTGACCGTGAGCACGAGCGAAGTTTTCGCGGCCGGGATGCGTCAGATCGCGTCAGAACGCACTCGACTCTTCGGAGAGCGGTCGGCGGGCCAGGCACTCCCAGCCGTGGTGTACAAGCTGCCGACGGGCGACGTTCTGCTGCACGCGGTTGGTGATCTGCGTCTGGCCGACGGAACGCGAATCGAAGGAGAGGGCGTCCGTCCGGACGTTGAAGTCAAGCTCCGCCAGGCGGATCTGCTCGCCGGCCGTGACGTGGCGTTCGAAGAGGCTGTTCGCTGGATCGGCGCATGGAACAAGCGCACCGGCGGGGCGTAGTCGCTTAGATTGTTTTGGCGCGAAAACGCCCCAGCGGACTCTCGATCGGCGCCGCGCAACCCCGTAAATGACTCTGGAGATCGCTATGATCAGAACGAGTTCGCAGGCCCTTCGTGTGGCCGCGACGTTCACAGTACTCGGCGCCGCGCTGGCGCCGTTATCGACGGTTCAGGCCCAGGGCCTGCCGGAGGCAAAGGAGCTCATCGCCAAGTATGTGAGCGCCGTGGGTGGCGTTGACGCGTTCAAGAAATACAAGACGGTGCGCGTGAAGGCGGCGCTGGATATGCCGGCTGGCGGCATGAGCGGCACGCTGCAGATCCTCTCGCGCCTGCCTAACGAGACAATCATGAAGATCGACATCCCCGGCATTGGTGAGATGAAGCAGGGGACAAACGGCGAAGTCGCCTGGTACAGCAATCCGATGCAGGGCTCGCGCGTCGTCAGCGGCAAGGAAGCCGAGGCGATGGTGTCGGAAGGTCCCGATCCGATGAACTACCTGAGAATGAGCCAGAACATCGCCAGTTCGGAGACGGTCGAGAAGGCCACGTACGATGGGAAGGAGTGTTACAAGGTCAAGCACACGTACAAGACCGGCCGTACCACGTTCGATTGCTTTTCGCTGACCGACGGGCTCATCGTCGCGACGGTTGCGAAGGCCGCGACACCGATGGGCGAGATCGAGCAGGTAACGCTGCTCAGCGCGTACAAAGACTTCGCCGGCATGAAGCGTCCGACGACGATGGTGATCGAAGCGCAGGGTCAGCAGCAGGTGCTGACGATCACCGACGTGACGTTCGATGACGTGAAGGACGACGAGATGGTCCTGCCGCCGGAGATTCAGGCGCAGCTTCCGAAAAAGCCCTAACGACTACACGTGACACGCGCTCGCTTCACGGCGGGCGCGTGTCGTATTATAGACCATGAGCATCAAGGCTCAACGCTTCTGGCCTCTGCTGTTTTTGCTCGTCATTGCGGACTGCACGAGCAAGCGTCTGGCGGAAACGCACCTAACGCCGCCGCACGTACCGCACGAGGTACTTGGCGAATATTTCCAATTCACGCTGGCGCACAACCCTGGTGCCGCGTTTTCGATCTCCGTAGGCCCCTACTCGCGCGTGATCTTCTCGACGCTGGCGATCGTCGTCCTGATCGTGTTATGGCGGCTGTACCGGGAGACGGCGCATCACGATCGCTGGCAGAGCGTGGCGCTTGCTCTGATCGCCGGCGGTGCGCTGGGGAACTTGCTGGACCGGCTGCGCTCAGCCCGCGGCGTCGTCGATTTCATTGACATCGGCGTCGGTTCGTACCGGCTGTGGACGTTCAACATCGCCGATGTTGGGGTGACGGCTGGCGGCGTCCTGCTCGCGGTTCTGTTGCTGCGACAACAGCAGGACGAGACGATTGCTGCCGTACGCGCGCCGGAAGCGTAGCTTTCTGGGGACTCGTTTCTTACCCTGGCCTCGCCGGAGCTGAATCGTGAGCTCGTTCATCCTGGCGCTCTCCGTGAGCGCGGCGTGCCTGAGCGGCACGCCAAACGCGGTTTCCCCAGCCGATATCGACAATGCTAATCTGTTCGCCACTGGTGAGTCGTTCGAGGACTTTCTGGCCAAAGCGAAACGGCGCAGGGAGCAATGGGACGGGAATTACGGTCGCGCCGTGGCGGCGGACGCGTTGGTGGCACGCGCGACCCGAGTCACGGGGTCGTGGAACGTGTTGGTCGTGGCGGTGGACAGCTGCAGCGATTCGGTGAGCACGATTCCGTACATCGCGAAGCTCGTGGAGAGCCTGCCTAACGTGACACTACGCATCGTGGATCCGAAGGCCGGGAAGGACGTGATGGAGGCCCATCGCACGCCGGATAATCGAGCGGCGACGCCCACGGTCATCCTGCTCGACGCGTCTTTTGCCGAACGCGGGTGCTGGGTCGAGCGCCCGCGCGAGTTACAGGCGCGATTGGCGGGGGAAAAGAAAAGCGATCGCGATTCGACGGTCTTCGAGGGGAAGATGGAGTGGTATGAAAAGGACGCGGGTGCGTCGACGGTTGCGGAGTTCGTGGAGATGCTGGAGAAGGCGTCGCGTGGCGAGGTCGCGTGCGACGCAAAACCTTCTCAGTAGTGCGTTATCAGTAACAGCGGGCTCGCGGATCACGCGGAAACGACGCAGATGCACGCGGATCGCTCCGTCTGACGAAAGCATCATCGTGGTCGCACAGAGCGAAGCAATTACCAGGTCGTTAGCGAAC
>JBFMFA010000289.1:0-5028 GCA_040753195.1 Gemmatimonadota bacterium
GCTCGAGCGACGGACGCGCTGGCAGCCGCAGCCGCGACGGCGGAGTGGGGATTTCGGGCACACGATCTCCTTTCAATCGCGCCCGTGTCCGCACGCCGGGCAGAAAGAAGATCGCAGATGTACGTGCACCAACTTCAGGTGGGCTCGGCCCTGTCCGCGGACGGGAGGCGACCTGCGCGCGAGTACATCCTATGCGCGCACGGAGCGCCTGTCCAGAAGGGAACCACTGCAACCACGTGACCGGTGAAGAGCGAACCACGTTACGGCGTCGGTCCGACAGTGCGTATTGGGTCAACAGCGTTAAGCGGTGGAATGAGTGTGGTGGCAAGGGAAAGAGCCCCGCAGACGGCCGCGGAGCTCTACGTTGGCGCATGCAGGATTTCAAAACGTTGCGCGTGTGGCATCTGGCCAGAGCGCTTGCAGTCGCACTCTATCATGCACTGCCGGAGAAACGTGCTCGGCGCGTAACAGGCTTGCGCGGGCAGGCAATGCGCGCCATCACGTCCGTTGAGTGGAACATCGCAGAGGGATGTGGTCGGTCCAGTCGCGTGGAGCTCCTCAAGTTTCTCGAAACGGCAATGTCGTCCCTTAACGAGGCTGAATCGCAATTGAGTTATGCGCGTGACGTTCGCGTGATCGAGACCAACGTACACTCGCCGCTCGCTCAGCGAATTGTTGTGTTGCGTCGCATGTTGATCGCGCTAATGCGTACGATTCAGCACCGCATTGCCCAGGACGAATCGCGGCGAAGGACAGGTGATAACGCTACATGAGTTGACTCTTCACGTGGTTGACCCAGAACGAACGTCTAAACACACGTCGTAACGCTTTACGTCTTAACTGATCGCGTCGTTAGGCAGACTCCACACCATTACTTGCCAGGATCGCATCAACCGCGGCGTACCCCGACGGATACTCCACTCCCTCGACACTCGCTCCTGCCGCGATCAGCGCTCGGACCGAATCCGGCTTACGCCTTTCCGTCCAATACGAATCCACCGTTGCCTTCACCGCCAGCTGCAACGGCGTACGCCCTTTTCCATCGCGCACATTCACCGGCGAGCCACGGTCGATCAGCGTCTCCACCAGATCATGCCGCGCGAGCCACGCCGCCACGTGTATCGCCATGCTGTTTGGTGCGACGCCGAAGTAGCCGTCTCCTTCCTCCCACAACGCTTCGACTGGCACGCCGAGGTCGAGCAGCTGCCTAACGCCAAGGCGATTGTCGGTTCCAACAAACGTGCCGAGGAGCTTACCACCGACGGCAAGCAGTTCTTTCACCAGGCCCGGTTTATCATGCGCCATCGTTTGCACACGGGCGGACTCGCCGAGTGCACATGCGGCGAGTAATGCATCGATACCATCCAGCGCAACTGAAACGCCGCGCTCTTGGAGCGACTCCAACACGTCGCCCCGCCCTGCTCGGGCGGCCCGCGCCACACCCGACTTTCCGTCATGCAGCGCCAGCGGATCCGCGCCATGGTCGAGCAGCGCGTCGATGATCGCGAGCGAGTTGTCTCTCCGCAGCGCATGCGTGAGCGCCGTAAAACCAAAACTGCCAATCCGGTCCGGGGAGACGCCCTGCGCAAGCAGCCACTTCACGCCCGCTTCATCATGCCAGTCGATCTTGCGCAACAGGAGAAGTGTTAGGCCCTCGTCATCGACCTTGCCGCTGCGCACGAGTGCCTGCATCGCGCCCAGGTCGTATTCTTCAGCTGCGTGGTAACAAACCTCGCCATCGGGCACAGCCCCTCGATCGAGGAGGAGCTGTGTCAGCTCCGCGTTATGCGCAACACCAGCAGCGCCGTAGAGCGCCGACTCGAACTCGCCATCGAGCGTAAATCCGGCGTTAGGATCTGCACCGGCGTCGAGCAGCACGGCAGCCGTCTGGACGAATTCGGACGTGCGCGCCTTGTCGAGTCGCAAGTACTTGGAGAGCGCCAGATAGACGAGCGGCTCCGTGTCGTATGGCCCGTCCTTTTTGGAAACGTTGCTTGCGTCAGCGGCCAGGAGTTGCCTAACGAGCGCGTGGTCGCCGAGTATAGATGCGGTGAAGACATCACTGGTGCGTAAAGCCGGGTATTGAGCGAGGATCGCCTCCGCAGGCTCGAGCCTCCCATGCCAGACGGCAGCCTCGAGAAACCTCGCGCGGACGTCTCCCGGCACGTTCGCGCTCATCGTGCCAGGCCCCGCACGCGGCTCATGGATGGATCGAAAACTTCCTCGCTGGAGCAAGAGCACCAAGCTCGCGCGCCGGTCCGACACGCCGCGCTTCGATGCGTAAATAGTCCGTCACCCATGTCTTCCCGCTGTCCGTTGAACGGTCTGCTCGCCACGAAAAGCGTTCAGGTTGAATGTTGTAGTAGCGGATGCGCCAGCGCGATGGCTCCTCGCTCATCACACCGAACGTTTGCTCGATGTGCATCTCCGGGCCGACGCGACGGGCCGTTCCAAAGTCATGCAGCCCGCGCCCCCGATCCGTCGAGATCAGCTCCCACTGATCGAGCACGGCGTTGTACGATCGGATTGTGGCCGAAACGTACCACGTTTCGCCGCTGTCACCGACGATGCGATATTCGTCGAGAATCTCGCCGCCGGGGGCAAGTCGTACCGCGCTCCAGAAGCCGCGTGCTTTCCCATACTCCTTGTTGTCTGCCGTAAACTCCCAGTCACCGAGGAGATAATCAAAATCACGGGAATGCGTCTCATACAACGCCTTCAACTCCTGCTCGCTACGCTTGGGCAGCGACTGAGCATAAGCGTCATAGCCTAACGCGACGCATAGCAGTAGCAGCAAACGCATGTTCATGAGATCTCCTACAGGAAGCCGAGGAGTCGGTTGCGTGACTCGGATTTGACGCGCGCGTACCAGCGGCAAGGGAAGTACAATGCGACGACCACGAGCACGGTCACCACATACAACAGCGCTAGCGACCATTGATATCCCGGCGGCACGTCGGGTGGCAGCAACGGATGATTGGCAATGAGCCATCCAGTACTTTCGGGCGTGCGCACGAGCGATATGAGAACGGCAACAATGTGAATGAGTGGGATGTGCAGCACATAGTAGAAGAACGGCACCTCGCCGAAGACGCGGAGCCAACTCGCCATCCGCCCGCGCGCATTCTCCAGGAATGGCAGAAGTACAAGCACGGGACCTAACGTCATGAGCAAAAAGAGGAGTGACGCTGGGTACTTGGCTGTGTTCAAGAAGGCCAGCCATGACGGCATCGCCGCTTCGGGTGGCGGCGGCCACGGTCGCGGATCTCCGTAAAGACCCGTCGCACGCAACGCAACGAACACAGCAAGCGCACCGAGGCCTAGCGTTAGGCACACCCGGCGGCGGCGTTCGGCGGGGAGCCGCATTACGGCGCCAAAGCCAAACCCCGCCGCCATCACGCCGATCCAGGGCAAGAGCACGTACAGAATCGCCACTTGCCAGCCACTCTCGCCGAGGCTGAATCCGCCGCCAACGTACAATACCCTCAGCCACCACGACGGCGATTCCACTCCAAAGAACATCGGTGCCAGCGCGTTATGCGCGAAGATGATCGTGACACCGATGGCTGCGACCGCAGCTGTTGGAAGGAACAGTAGTCCCGCAAGGACGACCATGCTCCACCCAATCGCCCAGATCACGCCGGCAAAGGTGAACGACGCATAGTCGAAGTTGAACGTCCATCCAAAACGCAGCAGCGTCAGTTCGAGCAGGACCAACCACAGACCGCGCGTGAGCAAGAACTTCGCGAGCTGTGGTTTGGACTGGACCTTCTGACCATAGAGATAGGCGGCGGTCCCCGCGAGGAAGATGAAAGCCGGCGCGCAAAAGTGAGTGACCCAACGCGTGAAGAAGATGCCCGGTGTCGGTCCGCCTGCTGGAACGCCGGCGTACACACGCACGTGGTCGATCGCCATCAGGACCATCACGGCACCGCGCACAATGTCCAGCGACGCAATGCGGCTGCGACGAGGAACCGCGTTAGGCGCTGCCGCGCTGTCTACCTGTTCCGTGTCGGGAATCGCGATCGCGGTCATTGCCGGAGTCCGTTTCGTGCTTCATGCACGCTGTCCCGAAACCGAGCAAGGCACAACCTCCCCTCAGCCGGCGGTGCGGCACGCGCAGCAAACGGCGGCTTTCGGTCCGTGTGGTCGCGCTTCTCGATTCGCGTGATACGTTCTGGTGATGCTGCGTACCTTCGTGCGGCGTTATCCGTGGCTTTTTCTCGCGGCGGCCTGTGTGGTTCCAGCCGTGCTCGAAGTGGTGCAGTCGTATGTGCAGGGGCGCATTGACCCGGAGAACGCCGCACCGTGGCGCTGGATGTTCTGGTCCGCATTCGAGTGGATCATCCTCGGCGCGCTCATCCCCATCACGTACGTCCTCGGTAAACGCTTTCCGCTGCGTGAGCCACACGTGGCGCGGCATCTGCTCGTGCATCTACTCGGCGCCGCCATCATGTGCGTGGGGTGGGCGGGCCTCGGCTTGCTCGTTGGTACAGCGCTCGGTACCGTGCCCGCTTCAGTGGCGAGCTGGATGCTCCGGACGATCCCGTGGTCTGTCTTCATGTACTTCACGACGCTGGGATGCGTGCACGCATTCACGTATCTGGCGGAAGTGCGCGAGCGCGAAGCACAGGCGGCGCGTCTGGCAGCTCAGGTTGCAGAAGCCCGCCTAACAGCTCTCAGGAATCAGATCAATCCGCACTTTCTGTTCAACAGTCTCAATGCGCTACTCGTCCTCATTCGCGATAGCGATGTAAAGAACGCGGAGCGCATGTTGGAGTTGCTCGCTGATTTGTTACGCCAGGTGCTCGCGTCAGATGATCGACAAGAAGTCGCGCTGCAAGAAGAGCTGCGTTTCCTGGATGACTATCTCGCGATCGCTCAGATCCGCTTTAGCGACCGTCTTCGCATCGTGCGCACTATCGAGACGGGCCTCGATGATGTAATGGTCCCGCAGTTCATCCTGCAGCCACTGGTAGAAAACGCCCTGCGTCATGGCATCGGCGAAAGCGTAGCTGGAGGAACCAT
>JBFMFA010000290.1:0-5002 GCA_040753195.1 Gemmatimonadota bacterium
CGCCGGTGGGACCGGGAACGATCTCGCCGAAAACCTGGGCGTGCCGGCCGGGAATGTGCGCGCAACTTTGGAGCTGGCGTCTGCGCAGTCCGAGCGGCGCATCGACGTCGGTTACGTCAACGATACGGCATTTGTGAACTCCTGCGGCGCGGGCTTCGATGTCGCAGTCGTCCAGGCGCTGGGAAACAGCGGCAGTTCGTTAGGCCGATCTGCGTATCTCCTGACGGCGGCACGGAAGCTCTGGCGATGCCCGGCGATCCGCTCGTCGCTCGACGCGTCTGGGCCGATGCTCGATTATCTCGTCATCGTCGTGGGGAATGGCGCGCGCTTTGGCGGTGGGATGCTGTTGGCGCCACGAGCCACCAATGACGATGGCGTGCTCGATCTGATCGCCGTGCGCGACATGCCCGCCCTGGCGCGCGTGCGGACGCTGCTCGCTGCGTCGCGCGGCCGTCATCTCGGGATGCAGGGCGTCGAACACCGCGCTGGCGCGTCGTTCGAGCTTCGCTTCGAAACGCCGCCGCTATTTGAGGCAGACGGCGAAATCTTTCAATCCGCCACGGATACGCTGCGGATCCGCTGTGAACGCCGTCGACTTCGCATTGCAGTGGCCTGACGAGTCTTGTGTTCGCAGCTTGGAGTTCATTCCAGTTGGGAGTTGGCGTTTTCAGTTCAGGTGCGCAGTCCTCTCTGCTTCTGAGAACTTCAACTGCAAACTCGCATGAACGCCACGCTCACAGCCCAGAACTCAGTACTCGGATAAAAAACGATGAGTGCCAAGGGGGTAGCACTCACCGTTTGTCCAACACCGACCTTTTTCGCGCGGATCGTTACCGCTGAACGTGGATCGTCGAGCCGATGATTCCGCCTAACAAGCCGCCAGCCGCCGCACCGATCACCGCACCCTTCAAGCGGTCGCGACTCGTCGTTGCGCCGATGATGGCGCCAGCGGTCGCACCCAGGATCGCGTCCTGCTTGGTGTTCGTCTTCGCCGGCCGTGCCGCGCCGCCACCGCTACTGCCACCGCCGCTCGACGGCACGCGCTGAATCACAGGAACGTTCCTGTACACAACCTGCTGCGGCGCAGGCTGCGGATAGTATTGCGGCTGCTGATAGCCGTACGGGTTGTAGCCGTAAGGCTGCTGGTAGCCGTACTGCGGCGGCGCGCCGTAGCCCATTTCGACGGGCGACATGTAAGGCTGCCCGTACGGGCGCATCTGCGCCGCTAGCGACAGGTCATTGCGAAGCGACTCATCTATAGCCGGCGTTGAATTGCCACCGCACGCGGCAAGCACAGCGATACCAGCAACCGACAAGGTCTTAACGAAGCTGCGCATGGTTGTCTCCTGAAGTGATTGATCAGAACGACCATGCAGCAGGGCAGCATGTGTGCCGATTACTAAGTGGTGAATTGACAACGATTTCAGTTGGCGGTGTCCACTCACGCACGCACTGAGATGTCACCTGTCGGGAACAGCAAACGCGAGCTCTGCGCTCTGCAGGTCACAAGCTCACAGCAGGTCGGCAGCTCGACGCGCACGCCGATTCTTCAGTCTAGCGTTCCCGCGTGAATTCACGGATAGTACTACCTCTCTTGGAGATCTCGACATGAATCCTCGCTTGGTTGTCGCGGCTGTGGCTGCGCTCGCCAGCACAAGCCCAATCACCGTTATGGCTCAAGAGGCACCGCCGGAAACTGGTCCGAAAGTCGGCGCCGTCGCGCCCGATTTCGCGCTTCCGGGAGCGACGCGCTACGGACTCCTGAAGAGTCCCGTTAGGCTCTCCGACTACAAAGGGGAAACCGTCGTCCTCGCCTTCTTCTTCAAAGCTCGAACGCGTGGTTGAACGGTCCAAATGGAGGCGTACCGTGATCAGTACGCCACGCTCTTCAACAACGGCCGCAAAGTGACGGTGATCGGCATTTCTGTCGATCCAGACACCACGCTCGCCAGCTGGGCCAAACAGTCAGCGTTCCCCGTCGTCTTTGCGAGTGACGCCGACGGTGCCGTAGGCACGCTGTACGGCGCGTATGACCCAGCACGCAAGACCGACAACCGATCGCTGTATGTGATCGGGCCGGACGGCGTCATCGCATACAAGGCGCAGCCGTTTCGGGTGATGGCGCAGGATGCGTACACCGAGTTAGGCGACGTCATCGACAAACTCTCGCCGGCACCACCCGGGCCGTAGCCGCACGCCACGCCGTCAGTACAGGGCGCGTCGCAGACGACGCGCCCTTTTTTTCCCTATCGGGTGGTGAGTCCCCTCTGCGTACGGTTCGCCCCTAACGAGCGCGCCGGGCGTCGCAGACGCGGCGTCTCCCCGTGCAGACTCGCCGCCACAGCGTGCTGCACCAAACGGCTCACAAAATCTCCATGCTCGAGCGCGGGCGCGGCTGGTCCTGGGTCCGCAATCGCGCAGCCGGTCGAACACGTTCCGACGATCTGTTGCAGCTGATCGAAGCGCACGCGGGCAAAGTCGTGCGGCGCGTAGTGCTTGTTGAGCACGTCCAGCAAGCTCAGCACTTCGTTGGCGACGCCCCGCTCGACCACCCGGAAGGCGTCGTATACGATGGAGCACAAGTCGTTAGGCGGTGCCTTCGTGCCGCGCCCGACGCCGGCATAGCGCACCTGCGAGTCTTCGAACTGCATGCCGCCGAACGCATTCGCGGCGTCGATGAGGACTCTCAAACCGCGGCCGCCGCGGACGATGCGGGCCGGATCCTCCACGTAGTCGCGATGCGCCACACACACCACCGCGAGATCGGCGCCCGTGAGCGCCCGTTCCAGATCGTCGCTGAGCAGGTGCGACAACCCCGCAACCTTCACATGCCCGTCGTTCGCCCGTACATACGGATCGTGCATACGAACCGTGGCGCCGGCGCTTTGCAGGGCATGCGCGAGCGGGAAGGTCGGTGAGTTGCGCGCGTCGTCCGAGTTGAAGCGGTAGGCCGTGCCTAACAACGCGATCGTGCTCCCTCGCAAACGGCCGAGTTCGCGCTCCGCCATACTGGCCACCCAGGCCGGGGACTCGGTGTTCAGTCGCCGCGCCTCGAGGATGAGACTGTGTTCGCGTGGCATGCCGAGTTCGCCCGCACGCCACCAGAGCAGGATGCCGTCTTTTGGAAGACAGTGCCCTCCCACGCCTAACGTGGGCACCAACATGCCGCCACTCGGGACGGCCGTTGGGTGATAACTCGCCAGGTCGCGTTGCAGCAACTCGGCGTTGACCCACTCGCGCAATGCGTAGAAGTCGATGTTGCGCGCATCGCAGTAGCGCGCAACCTCCGCCGCCAGCGCGATGCGTACATCGCGATACGCGTTCTCCAGCGTTTTCGCGACCTCCGCGGTGAGTGCGTTCGTGAGGTGCAACGTGCCGCGCGTGACGATCTGACCGTAAAGCAACGCGATGCGACGCGGTGTTTCCGGAATCAACCCCGAGACGATCTTGTCCGCCGCCGACACGCGCTCGACCAGGCGCCCAGGCATCACCCGGTTGGGGCTGTGGCCGAGAAACACATCGCGTCCATCCTCCAGTCCCACCTCGCGGAAGATGTCTCGCACGATCGTCTCCAGCGAAGACGGCGCCAGCGTCGACTCGATGATCACAAGCGGAGGATTTCCAGCGGCGCGCAACGCCAGCTCGCGCGCAACGCCATGCAAGGCGTCGAGCAGCGGACCGTAGTCGGGACCATCGCCTTTGCGGTCCGTTTGGACGCATACGAGAATGACATCCGCGTCGCGACACACAGCATAGTCGTCCGTCGCTTTCAGCGAGCCGTGCTGCTGCGACGTGCGCACGATGTCGTCCAGGGCCGGCTCGATTCCGCCGATCGGCGAGCGACCGGCGTTGATCGCATCCACTTTCCAGGCGGACGACGCGGAAGGCCGCTGAAGCACCGTTACGCGCGCAGGCTCGTCGCTTCCGATGCGGACGCGCGCATGCGCGAGCAGGGCAGCCATGGGCATTCCCACGATGCCCGGACCAATTACCACGATGTGATTCACCTGGAACGGCGGCGGCGCCGCGCCAAGCGGTCGGTAAACGGTTCCTGTCATGATCGCATCCGCACGTCACCCATTTCGTGCTCCAGAAGGGATTGGTTCTTCGGCCTCAGCCCGGCGCCGGAGGGCTCGCGGTTTTCGTTAGGCAACCGCGTCGGTAGGTTGCGCGCGACCAATGCGCGCGCGTAGGTGTCCAACGACTGCACGTCGAACGTCTGCGTGATTTCCGAAAGCAGACGTCGCGCAACGTCGCGTTTCCGAGCACCAGACATCTGCATCGCGGGGAAGAACGCGAGGCGCGGTTCTTCGTCCCCGCCCAGAAAGTCGAGCGGATGCAGGAGAATCGACGGCTCCACGCGCGTCAGACGGCACAGCGCCAATGCCATGCGCAGGTAGCCTAACGCGGCTGCTTCGGAGCGTCCCGCGATGTACAGCAGGTAGCTCAGATGAAACGGCGTTCGCACGAGCGGGATCGTCGTGACCGGGATCTCCAGCAGCGTGCGCTCGCCGGTCAACCGCCAGCGATACGGATCGATGGGGCGCATAACGTCGCGCCACCCTCCGAATAGCTCGGCCCGTTCCTCGCGCTCAGCGCGGCTCAGCCGCGCCGTCCAGAAGTAGTAGGTCCGCGCCAGTGGACCGATGAACGTCGGAAACGTCGATGCGTCGTATTCGTAGCCTCGCTCGTGAAGTACGTGGAGCAATGACGTCGTCCACGAGAAGCCGGGTCCGCGGAAGCCGATGGGTCGTGCGTTTGCCGCCCGCTCGATGCTCTCTTCAGCACGCGCGACCTCGGCCGCGAGCTGCGCAGCGCTGTAGCGATGCAGCCAGGGCTCGTGCTCGTAGGAGTGGTTGCCGACGTGATGACCGCGCCGCGTTAGGTCCGCGAGGACGTCGTGGTGACGGACGTTGGCGGCGTCGCGGCCGACGATGAAGAAGGTGCAGCGCAACGTCAGGCGATCGAGCTCGTCCGCGACGATCGGGAGGAGGCGTTCGAG
>JBFMFA010000291.1:0-4997 GCA_040753195.1 Gemmatimonadota bacterium
TGCTTTGGAGCAGGAGCACTATTCGTGTTCGCAACGCCAGAGGTCGCAAGCGCGGCGTGGTACACGCGAACGGCGCTTTTCTTTCCGCAGAGCGAGGCCGAGAACTTTGGCGCGGCAGTTCACGGCGTGGGCACCAATGTTGCTGTTGGGGCGCCCGGTTTCCGCAGCGTTGATCTTTGCGTCTACGGTTACACCCCTGGTGTCGCGTACCTCTTCGCCGGGACCAACGGGCAGGCTCTTCGCACGTTTCCAAACCCGACACCGGCCGAGGGAGACCTGTTCGGATGGTCCATTGCCGGCGACAGCTCCAAGGTCTTCATCGGGGCTCCTTGCGATGACAGCGGCGCGGCTAACGCAGGATCTGTGTATCTCTTCGACAATTCAACCGGTGAACTCCTGCGAACATTTCAGAAGCCGATCGTTACACCAAACGATAGCTTCGGATATTCCGTCGCGGCGTTCGACGGGAAACTTCTTGTCGGTGCTCCGCGCGACGATACAGGCGCGTTTCAGACCGGAGCCGTTTACCTGCTCGATGTCGAGACCGGCGCGTTGATTCGGCAGTTTGCAGACCCGACCCCGGCCACGGGCAATCTATTCGGGTTTGCGGTAGCAAGCGATGGTTCCCGTGTGTTCATTGGGGCGCCGGGTGACGACGCTCACGGTGAGGACGCAGGAGCCGTGCATGTGTTCGATAGTTCCTCCGGGGGTTTCCTACGAACGATTGTTTATCCTGAAGAAGCGGAGCTGGGCGGGTACGGGTTCGGTGGAGCGCTCGCGACCAGTGATGCCACCGTTCTTATCGGTACGAAGCCCGACGCTTGGTCGGGCGCTAGGCTGTTTGATTCAAATACCGGAACCCATCTCCGCACTTTCGCGCCGCCGAATTTTTATGTTGGCACGTTCGGTTCGTCAGTGACTCTCATTTCGAACATCGCCGTTGTCGGAAGCACTAATGACGGGCCGCGTGTTTACGACGCGATCACCGGGGAACTGTTCCAGACGCTCGATCCCACGTATGGGTTGGGGCAATCGCTGGCAACCATCGAGGATGGAATAGTTTTCGGTGGCCGACTCTTCGATCGCTGCGGAAACCAAAAGCGGACGGCTGGCGAACAGTGCGACGATGGCAATGAGTTCGACGGCGACTGCTGCTCTTCGCATTGCGTAGCTACCGACAACCTCTGCGACGACGGCATCGCCTGCACGGTTGGTGACGAGTGCAGCTTGGGCGAGTGCCACGGCAACTCGATGACGTGTAGCGATGGCGTGGTGCAGTCCGACTGCAACGAGGAATGCGACGATGGCAACCTCGTTGGCGGCGACGGGTGCAACACCTCTTGCAAGCTGGAAGCTGGCACCGCTACGCCGACGCCGACAGTACCTGGGGCGACGCCTACGCCAACTCTCATCGTGCCCGTACCGACGCCGAGCGGCGGCGTCGCACCGCTGGGTACGCTCGCTAGAAGGTGTCAGCTGGTCCTCGCCGATCAAGCACGAGCCTTTGCGGGGATTGCGCACAGACAGCTTCAGGGGTGCCTCGACGACATCCTGGCCGGCATCAGTGATGGGAAGACTTCCCGACTCCGCAAGGCCCTCGACGACCGCGATCCGGCTTCCCTTCTCACCCGCGCGAGAACGAAGGTCCTCGCCCGCGTCGCCACAAAATGCCGAGGCGTAAACCCGAGCGAGATCAACAGCACGCCGTGTAGCCAGGCCGCAGCTACGACCGCCGAGGTGGCGCTGTGCCTTCTCGACCAGCACGTTGCCAGCGTGGAGGACATGGTGCGGGCCGAGTACGGGAACGTTTGTAGCCTGCTGACGTTCTACGACCTTGGCCTCGGCCTACCGACGTTCTGCATGGCCCCGTAAAGGACGCTGTGGGCGCGGACCTATCTCGCGCGCCGTTAACGCAGCGAACCGCCGGCCGACCAAGGCTGCCAACATGGCCAAGGCTGCCACGCCCGACAAAGGGTCGGGTCTCAGCTCCGACGTTTTCTATTCATCGACGAGCGCGATTGACTCGCACCCTCTGGAGTACTGCCCCGCTCTTGCTTACGGTGATCTCACAGGATCTTGCGGACGGTGCAGCACGGAACCTCCAAATCTCTCCCTCATCGACGACCCACCAACTCTCGGAAGGGTTTGGTCGAGGACGCGCTTGCGCTCCCGGTCACGTTGCTACTGGAGGCCCGGGCGCCATCTCTCATTGCGCGTGGCGCCTATCGGATTCTCGATTCCCCGAGCGGCGCGCTGTCGATCACGCTGACCGCCTGCGCGGGGCGCCGTGATGCCGTGCACGTCAGCTACACGCGCGAGGGTGCCACTGCGGACTATTCCCTTGACCTCGTCCGCGTCCCTCAGTTCTTTGGGGGCCACCGATGGTTGGTTCGCTGCCCGCTACGTTCTACGGATGGCGAAGACTGCCAGCGTACCGCACGAACGCTTTATCTGCCGGCCTCTCGGCGGTACTTTGCCTGTCGCAGATGTCATGGATTGACGTACCGCTCCACTCAGGCGCCCGTCGCCTCCCGCCTGCGGAGTCTGACGACGACCCTGGGCATCTTCGAACGGATGTTGGATGCGGAGAATCCGCGCCGGAGTCTGGCGGCTATTGAGGGCGCGCGCCTCACGCTCCGCACCTTTCTGACTGGCATTGAATCCAGAAATTCGACTGCCGAGGTTGGAAGAGCGTGACGCGGGACGACATTGCAAGCCTCAGGAAAGATGTTGCTAGCTACCATCGACCGCACCCGGATCTTGCACGGTGGACACATCCCGCCTTGGTTGCGTGCCTGTTCGCAATCGAGTGGAGTCTCCGTGAGATCATCATGGCGCTCATCGACCGCGAAGACCGCAATCCGTTGGCGGTCGAACGCCACGCAACTAGCTTCGCTGAAAATCTCTCGCTGGACACGCTCGTAGTCCTAAGCGACCTAGGGGCATCTGCGGACCATCTCCGAGTTCTCGTAAGGGATCATTGTGAGGCTGCCTCCGTTCGCGCGGAGCTGCGGTCACGCCTGCGGAAGGTGCCACGGGGCAGTGCAGTATTGGCCATGCTGGAAGACCCTGAATCTCAGGAAGCATTGACCACTCTGATGAAGGCTCTTCGGGTCGATCGTTTAACGAGCTACCGGCCAGCCAAAGAGGACGACGATGACCTGAGGCACGACGCGCTCGCCGCTGCGCTCTCTTTCGTGAGGGAGCGCGGTACCCGCACAGTCGCCGGCAGAAATCTGCCCGCACAAATCGAGTTTCCGGTGCTCAAAGGCATTTCGCTGCCGACGCTCGATCCTGAACGGTGGAACCGGCCGGTGGCGCGCGCTCAAGGTCTGCGCGCGGCATTTGCCCTTCTTCTTCCGGTGTTGCGAGGTGAGATTGAGCCGGTCGCAGAAAGAGTCCGTCAGGCCTCGCGGGAACATTTTCGGACGTGGCGAGCAAAGAAGCGGTCGGCGGCTGAGTCGTCCCTGGACGACCCGAAACTGGCCCCGATTGCGTCGCCGCCGCGAAGCGAGGAGATCGCATCGTCGGAACGGATGGATTCGACCCGAGCGGCTCTCAACGCCTATCGTGAAGTCGTCGCGCGCTGGGGAGACAAGGCAGGGGCATTCCTACACGGTATCGCGGCGGGGTTGTCCATCGCTGCAGCTGCCCGGGCGGCGGGAATCAGCCGTCAGACCGGACACAAGTACATCCGCAAGCTTCACCTGAACTACCCCCAAGACCTGTAGTTGCAGACCTTACCCGACCCCGCACCCCGTTTACGCTTTCCGGCTGTCTTCCCCCCTTGTCTAGGCGAGGGGGGAATATGATCCGCGTTCACATCAGTCCCGGCGGTGTCGAGAAGATCCATTTCGTCGCCGCGTCGGACCTTGAAGACGACTTCGATGCAGCGGCCTGGCGGGCCATTCGACCGCTTGTCAGGCGAATTGATCGACGGCTCCGACGCCTCGTGCGTGTCGTGGCAGGCGAGACGGGACGCGGAGCGCCGACCACGCAGGGCCGTCCATGCGCGTCCTAGCGGCGGCGCGGCGGTACCACGCGGACGGCTTGGCCGTGACGCCAGTGAAGCGCAAGAAGGCTCTGCTCCCGGGTTGGCAGAAACGGCGCCTTGAACCTGACGAGTTCGCGACTCATTTCCGCGCTGGCATCAACGTGGGCGTGCTCAACGGCGCCATGAGCGGCGGTCTCATCGACATCGACCTGGACGCCCCGGAAGCGCTCGCTGTCGCCGATGCGTTCCTGCCCGACACGGCCCTCTGCTTCGGGCGCCCCAGCGCGCCGCGCTCCCATCGCTACTACCGGTGCACGCCGCCGCCCGAAACGACCCAGATCAAGAATCCGCACGGCAAGATGCTCATCGAGTTACGCAGTGATGGGTCGCAGACCGTGTGGCCGCCGAGTACGCACGCGCCGTCCGGTGAGCGCATCGCGTTTGAGACGAGGGGGGAGCCAGCGGTTGTGGACGCGTTCGCGTTGGTCGCGTGCGTCGAACAGACGGCCGCCTGCGCGCTGCTGGCGCAACGCTGGCCGAAGGAGGCGGGCAGCCGGCACGCGGTGGCCAACGCGGTCGCAGGCTATCTCCTCCAAAGCGGCGTGCCTGAAGACATCACGAGAAAGCTCGTCAGGTTGGCCGCGTGGGCCGCTGGTGATGAGCAGTACAGGGATCGGCCTCGCGACGTGGTCGCCACCGCGAAAGCGCTCGCTTCCGGGAAAGCCGTGACCGGTGGGGCCGCCTTGGCGACGCTCGTCGGCCACGAAGTCGTCGCACGGCTTGGGGCCTGGCTCCACTTGTCAGCTCCGAACGCAGGCACGAACAGCGCGACAGCGATACCGATCATTACCCGGTTGTCAGATGTCGAACCGGAACAGGTTCGATGGCTTGATCGCGGTCGCCTCCCCCTCGGAAAAGTTACCGTCATCGACGGTGATCCGGGCCTGGGGAAGAGCTCGGCTACACTCGACTACGCGGCGCGCGTGAGCACAGGGGCCGCGAT
>JBFMFA010000292.1:0-4987 GCA_040753195.1 Gemmatimonadota bacterium
CACGCGTCGTGCGCCGCTCCGTCCCCTTGAACACCATATGCTCCAGGAGATGCGACACACCCATCTGCGCCGGCTTTTCGTGTATCGACGCCACACGCACCCACGCACCGAACGCGATGGATCGTACGCCGGGCATATGCTCGGTGAGTACGATCAGCCCATTCGCGAACTGTGTTCGATGGATGCGTTCTTCGCCGCCGATGACAGCCAAACCGTTAGGCAGCCCCGGCCGCGTCATTCGCGATCGCGACCTCCACGTCCACCGCGCGACCGGCCGCCGCCGCCGCCACGGCGCGGACGTCGGCCAGCGTCTCCATGCCGATGTTCGCGCGAGCCGCCGCCCACACCCACGACCTCACCCTCTTCGTCACCGCCACCGGCGGTCGCTTCCGCCCCTTCCGGTCTTGGCAGCAGCGCCTTCATCGACAGGCGCATCTTACCGCGTTCATCGCGCTCGATGAGCTTCACCTTCACGCGGTCACCTTTCTTCACCACGTCTTCGGTGCGCTCCGTGCGGCCGTGCTGCATCTCCGAGATGTGCAACAAGCCCTCTGTTCCGGGCATGATCTCGATGAAAGCCCCGAACGCCGTCGTGCTCTTCACGACGCCTTCGTACGTCTCGCCAACGACCGGTTCCGCCGTGAGCTCCTGCACACGCGCGCGCGCTTTCTCCATCGACTCGCCGCCCACCGCGGCGATCGTGACAACGCCGTTGTCGTCGACCGTAATCTCGGCACCCGTTTCCTCTTGAATGCCGCGGATGATTTTTCCCTTCGGGCCAATGAGATCGCCGATCTTCTCGGGATTGATCTGAACGGTGACGATGCGCGGCGCGTACGGCGACAGATCGGCGCGTGGCTCCGGCAACGCCTTCTTCATTTCGCCGAGGATGTGCATTCGGCCTTCGCGTGCCTGGGCGAGTGCCTCCTGCATGAGCTTCAGCGACATACCCTGGATCTTGATGTCCATCTGAATGGACGTGATCCCCTGCTCCGTCCCAGCGACCTTGAAGTCCATGTCGCCCAGTGCGTCCTCGGTCCCCAGGATGTCGGTGAGGATCGCATAACGCTCACCTTCCTTGATGAGACCCATCGCAACGCCGGCCACTGCCGCGCGCGTCGGGACGCCGGCATCGAAGAGCGCGAGTGAAGCTCCACACACCGAGGCCATGGACGATGATCCGTTGGACTCGAGCACGTCGGAGACGATGCGGATGGTGTACGGGAACGACTCGTAAGGCGGCAGCACGGCCTGCACGGCACGCTCCGCCAGGTTTCCGTGGCCGATCTCGCGGCGGCTGGTGCCACGCATGGGGCGCACTTCGCCCGTGGAGAACGGCGGGAAGTTGTAATGCAGCATGAACGACTTGGTGACTTCGCCGACGTCGTCGATGGTATCGAGACGCTGCACGTCCTGCGCGGTGCCTAACGTGCAGGCAACGAGGGCCTGTGTCTGGCCACGAGTGAACAGCGCCGATCCGTGCGCACGGGGGAGCACGCTGCCTTCGATGCTGATGGGTCTCACTTCGTTAGGCTTGCGCCCGTCCACCCGAAGTCCGCTATCGAGCACCTGCGATCGGAGCGCATTGTACTCGAGGTCTTCGAGAATGCCGCGGAGACTCTTGAGCAGATCGCCTTCTTCCTCTGCAAGCTGCAACTCGTACTGCTCCATCGTCGAGCGCTTCACGGCTTCGACCGCCTGCACACGAGTGTGTTTCTCTTTCTGGTTCAGGGCTTCGACAATGCGCCCTTCGGCGTCGGCTTTGACACGCGCCACGAACTCAGCCACCGGTACGCGCTTCGTCCACGGCATCTTTTCCGTCGCCGGACCCGCGGCGATGCCTTCTTTTTGCATCGTAACCAGCTCTGCGATTCCCCGCTGAGCCACCGAGAGGGCGTCGACGACATCCTGCTCACTCACTTCATTCGCGCCACCTTCGACCATCACGATGGAATCGGCGGTCCCCGTGACCACCAGCTCCATATCGCTGTATTCGAGCTGTTGGAACGTCGGGTTCAAAATCCACTTGTCCTGAATTCGACCGACGCGCACGCCGCCAATCGGTCCCTCAAACGGAATTTTTGAAGCGCTCAGCGCATAAGACGCAGCGACCAATCCCAGTACATCGGCGTCATTTTCTTGATCAGCTGAGATGACGTAGACGTAAACCTGGACTTCGTTCTTGAAGCCCTCGGGGAAGAGCGGTCGGATCGAGCGGTCGATTATGCGCGCCGCGAGAATCTCGTGGTCGTGTGGCCGCCCCTCGCGCTTGATGAAGCCTCCGGGGATTTTGCCGGCGGCATACGTTTTTTCTCGATACTCAACGAGCAGCGGGAAGAAAGGCAGCGTCGTCTCGTTATCGCTAACGGTGACCGCGGCGAGAACCATCGTGTCGCCGTAACGCACGACGGCGGAACCAGCCGCCTGCTTCGCCATGCGGCCTGATTCAATAGTGAGTGGACGGCCGGCGAAGGTGCGTTCAATTTTCTGCATCATGCGAGTTTGACCTCTGGATAACACAAAACGCGCGGGCAGCATTGAGCCCGCGCGTGAAGTATGTGAGTTGATGGATTAGTGGCGGAGTCCAAGGTCCTGAATAACCTTGCGGTACCCGTCGACGTCGGACCGCTTGAGGTAATCCAGGAGCCGGCGGCGCTTGCCCACCATTTTGAGCAACCCGCGCCGGCCATGATGATCGTTGGCGTGTTGCTTGAAGTGGTCGGTGAGGTAGTTGATACGTTCGGTGAGGACCGCGATTTGCACCCTGCTGGAACCTGTATCGTTCTCGTGACTGCGGTGTTTAGCGATCGTCGGTGCCTTCTGAAAAGCCATGTGGTATATTCTCCGCACAAATTCCGGATGTGCGCCCAATTCTTTGAAGCACAGCAATTTACTGGTCGCTGAACACACTGTAAAGGCAGACACTGAGTGCCTGAGAGGTACCTCGGATCGACCCTCGGAAAGTACCGAGTCGACGCCCTCATAGGGTCCGGGGGGTTCGCCTGGGTCTATAAGGCGTTCGACCCAGAGCTGGAAATCCCGGTCGCTCTCAAAGTCCTCAAACCCCAGTTCGGCGGCGACCCTGATTTTGTCACGCGCTTCAAGCGCGAGGCCGCCGTAGCGGCCAAGCTCCGACACCCAAACATCATCAAGATCTACACGATCGGCCGCGAGGGCGACGCCGTGTATTTTGCGATGGACTACCTCCCGAGCGGGCTCGCCGACAAGCTCGAGGCGATGCCTCACCTCGCCGAGGAGGCCGTCGTTCAGATCGGCATGGACGTCTCGCGCGCCTTGGGCTTCGCGCATCGCGAAGGCGTCATTCATCGCGACATCAAAGTCGACAACATCATGTTCGACGACCACGGAAATGCTGTGGTCGCCGATTTCGGCATCGCGCGCGCGTTGTCTGGATATACCGGCCAGACGGGCACCGGGATGGTGGTTGGGACGCCGCAGTACTTCGCTCCGGAGCAAGCGCGCGCCAAGCCACTGGACGGCCGCGCCGACATCTATTCGTTAGGCGTCACCATGTACCGGGCCGCGACGGGGCGCCTCCCTTTCGTCGGCGATGACTGGTACGAAGTGGCGCGGCAGCACGTCGAAGAAGCGCCCACGCCGCCGCGCGCGCTGAACCCGACCTTGAGTGATGCCTTCGAATCGGTTGTGCTGCGCTGCCTGGCCAAGCGACCGGACGACCGCCCCACCACTGGCGAACAGCTGCTCGACGAACTGGAGCTGGTGCGCTCGGGCGGACGGGTACTGACTCCGGCACGAGCCCGCACGCTCGCCGTTCCCTCGTTAGGTGACACCGCCGTCGTCCCCGCTGCCGGGTTGTCGACCCCCACCACGCCGCCAGCGGCGCTACCGCAGCCGGTGACGCCCAGTGCCGCGGGAATCGCGGCCCAGCGTGAACAGCGCACGGTATGGCTCACGGGGACGCTGCTCCTTCTCCTGGTCATCGCCGCGGTTCCCCTGCTGGCGCGACGCCTGCCGCTGTCGGCTGACGGGGCGCAGGCTGATTCGCTCCCGGTCTCGAGCGGCATCGTGGTCAACGCGCCGCCGATCACCGATTCACTCGCGATCAGCCCGACCGATTCCCTCGTGCCGACACGGGACAGCGGCAAAGCGCCCGGACGCCGCGACAGCGCGGGACGGCCGCTGCCCCCCGCGGGACGCCTAACGATCGTTGCTCCCGCCGAGGCCCATGTCACGCTCAACGGCGTCGCGATCGGGGGCGGTACATGGCGCTCCGACACGCTCCCCGCTGGCGATTACGAGTTGCTGGCCTCGATCCCGGCGATTCCTGGCTGCGAGTCCGCAACGCTCAAGCGTACCGTGCGGGTGCGCGCCTCCACCGGCCGTGAAGAGACGGTCACGCTGCGACCCTGCGGCTCACTCGAAGTCGATGGGCGTGGCCGCCAGGGGCGCTTTCGCGTGAGAGCGGCTGACGGGGGGACGCCACGAGAAGGGACGTTCCCCATGGAGAGGCCGCTGGTTCTGCCGATCGGTCGTTACACCTTAACGGCCGAAAAAACCGACGGCACAGATTTCTGTGTCCAGTACACCGAGGAGTTTGAAGTGGTCGCCAGTGAGGTACACAAGAAGTCGATCGCTTTTCTCTGCCAGCGATAGCCTTTAGCGCGACGCCATTCCACCGATGAAGCCTAACGCGCCACCGACCGCGATTCCGATCCAAAAGGCGGGTGACCGGTAGGCGCTGCGCCGCGGCTCGTTGAGTATGGCGACGTGATCGAGGGTGAGTGCCGTCGCCTGGCCGGTAATCACCGCACTCGCGCTTCCCTCACGTACCGCTTGCACCCGAAAACGCGCCACGAGCACATCGCGGCGCCGCGGATCCACCGCAATCCCTTGCTGGCCCGGCCGCACCCAGCGCGCAATGCCGGTCTGAAACTCGATCGTCGAGTCGCCGATGGCGGTTAGGACAAAACGCACCGCGCGCGACTGTGCCTGCGCGGCACCTGGA